>NZ_JCACKR010000040.1:0-108312 GCF_059505485.1 Stenomitos rutilans | reverse complement strand
TTCACCAATTTCCTCGTGTTTATTGGGTTTCACCTACTTCTGTCAGGCAACCAGGTATACACCTCGAAGGTTAAAGGCACAATCATCCCCTCAACTAAGCCGTAAGCAGTAACGGCAACAATCCCGTTCTCCTTCTTGCCGACGTTGCCGATGTATTGTCGTTTGACGTAATCGGTACTGTTTCCCTTCTTGCAGTCGCCAGTCTCATCGATTAACAAAATCAATGCTCTGCCATTCACCACCTTGAGAATCAGTTCCAGTCATTTCTGGCGCAGTTGTTGAGCGCTCCAAGGAGATTCCGTTAAAAAGTGATGTAAGTTTTGTTGATTGTCTAAGCCAACCGCTTTAGTAATCGCGGGCAGGGACTTACGTTTGATCTCGCTGATCATGCCCAAGTGCAGAAGCTTGAAGGCTTCAAAGCTTCGCACTTCTGGAACTATCCCCTCATACAGCTGGCAGTATTCATCGACAAACCGAATCGTCGGTCGAGCCTCTCTCGAAGCTGGCATTATGTCTTGTTTGCACTCTAAACTCTCTACCTCCTATTCTAAATTCTTCTCTTCAAAGTGATTAAAGAGGGGTAAGCCAGAAAATATTTTGGTTGATCGCCAGAACAGTATCAAGGTTTATTTAGCAGGACTTACGCAAATTCTCTAAAACTAGCCCCCCAGCCCCCAAATTTGGGGGAGCAAGCACTCAAAGTCCCCCAGAATTGGGGGATTTAGGGGGCGACTGCGTAAGTCCTATTTAGTTGATTTTGGTTTTGCCCGGCCGGGTGGTGGAGAGATTGCTACTAGCAGCGTGGTCAAAGGCACGATGGGTTTTATGCCGCCAGAGCAACTATTGAACCGTGAGTTGACACAGGCTTCGGATTTATACAGTCTGGGAGTGACATTGCTGTGTTTACTGACAGGCACCCGATCGCGTGATGTCGGACAACTCATCAACGAGAACTACGGCATCAATTTTAAGAAGCTGCCTCAGCAGGGACGGGTGCTTGAGCGATGGTTGATGGAGATGACAGCACCCCAAGGAGTGGATCGCTATCTAGACGCGCGATCGGCATTGTACGCATTGCGCCAGGTGGATCTCTCTGCCACAGGCAGGCTTTGGCAGATCATTCCTGCTTTTTCCATCCATCTCCCCAAAGTGCGATCAGTCTTAGTTGTTGCTGTCCTCGCAACGATTATCAATTTTTCCCTGGCTGCTTGGAATTTGTTGAAGCAGCCACAGGCTACGTCCAGCCAGCAACCTGCCTACTATGAGCTACTGAATCAAGCTAACCTGCTTGTTGATAGACAACAATACGAAGCTGCCTTTGCGAGCTATGAAAAAGCTACCCAACTGAATCCTAAACAGGTTGAAGTTTGGTATCGTAAAGGGCTCGTGCTCACGTATTTGCGCCGCCATCAAGAAGCACTTGATTGCTTTGAGGCCGCATTACAACCAGGTATGGAATGGGGCACCTTTCCTGCTGAGCAAGTCTGGTGGAAAAAAGGGTTAACGCTTGCCAGACTTCATCGTAATGCTGAAGCAATACTTGACTACGATCGAGCCTTGCAGATCAATCCTAATTTGCCTGAAGCTCAAGTCGAGCGACAAGTGTTAGGCCAAGGAAATGTTTGGTTTAATCCTTAGCATCATGACTTATCTAAACCATCGGGTTGCTTAGGCAAATCCTTTTACCATTTACTCGAAAATGCGCTGGCTTGAGTTCCCGACGAGTGTTGCAAAACCGTGCGGGGTAAAAGGCGCGGCAGCATGATGGCTTCAACCGCCTTGCGGAAGCCGGAAATCATGTAGGGTCGATCGCGCTTTAGGGCATTTGGAGGTGACGCGATCAAACAGCAGTTACAGTTGGCGTGGAGACTAGAGCGACAGGGTTTTGAGATCCAACGCAGTACGCAGGAGTGCCTGAAGTGGAGCTCCACCCACCAGTTGTCGCCGAAACAGATCGGTCATCAGTGGTTTAATCTGGTTAGACAGGTCAAAGTCGGAATCAAGCTTATGGGCGACGCTTTTCAGGTTTGCGAGCGTTTTGGCATAGAGACCCATGTTGCCAAGAACACGCAAATGGTTTGCCAGCGCTCGTTGGAGGATGTCGTAGAAGCGCTGGCTGAAGTTAACTTGTGCCAGGTTTAGGTTGTAGTACCGAGGCAAGAGGCGATCGTCATCGCTTTCCAGTTGTGCCAGGTTGACGGGCTGTACTGGTTCTGCCAATTGCAAGGTGAGTTGAGTACAGCGTTGGGCATCGAGGTTGACGATCGCGTCTTTGAATTCGACAGTACTGAATGCTTGGCAAGCACTGCTACAATCTGTTGGCACGCAGCAAGACTTTGCGCTGATTGTGCCGTTGCCGTAGGGTTCGTCGGGTTGTCGATCGCGATCATCCAGCCAGCACAAAATGGGCGTGAGCGCATCCACTGCATTGCCGTCACGCAAACCCGTGCCACCAATTAGTTCCCGTTAAATCTTGCTGTAATCGTATTGACCAGGATTTACGCAGACTCTCTAAAACCAGCCCCCAGCACCAAGTTTGGGAAACTTTGAGTTCTCCCAAACTTGGGGGCTTAAAGCCCTTTGGGCACACAAGAAAAGGGGGCGGCTGCGTAAGTCCTATACTTATTAAAAACCATGACCAGTTTTTGGTCTCTTAAGTATAGAAAACCGTGATCGTGCAGTAGCATCTTTTGAGATAAGAATGCACAACTATCATGTCTGAGACTCAGGGAAAAGTATCGGTTGAAACACACGACACTCCTTATAAGCAACTCGCTGCCGCACGCAAGCAGCAGCGAGTAAAAGAGTTAGCATGGGTCTTTCTTAAGCTGGGAACGATCGCGTTTGGTGGCCCCGCTGCTCATATTGCCATGATGGATAATGAAGTCGTCAAGCGGCGGCAGTGGATGAGCCGAGAAGCGCTGCTGGATCTGCTCGGCGTGACTAATCTTATCCCTGGCCCCAACTCGACGGAATTGGCAATTCACATTGGCTATGAGCGTGCAGGTTGGAAGGGCTTGGTCATTGCGGGAACCTGCTTTATTCTGCCTGCCATGCTGGTTGTGTGGGCACTGGCAGCCGTTTATGTCCGCTTTCAAACCATTCCCGCTGTGGGTTGGCTGCTGTATGGCGTGAAGCCCGTCATCATTGCGATCGTACTTCAGGCATTGTGGAAGCTCGGCAAAGCAGCGATTAAGGATATGCCAACGGCGATCGCGGGACTCACAGTGCTTGCCGCCTTCTGGCTCAACGTTAACGAGATTGTACTGCTGCTGCTGGCAGGATTGGGCGTGATGCTGTACGAAAATCTGCGGCGTGGTGGCACCGGGGCCGCTGTCTTACTCCCTCTGACGGGTGTGTTGGCACAAGTAGGGACGACCACGATCGCTGTGGGCAAAGCGACCTGGCTTCAGGTGTTTTTGGTCTTTCTCAAGATTGGCTCAGTGCTCTATGGCAGTGGGTATGTGCTGCTTGCTTTCCTCCAACGTGATTTGGTAGAGCGTACTCATTGGCTCACCTCCCAACAGCTTTTGGATGCCGTCGCAATCGGGCAAATTACTCCCGGCCCTGTCTTCACCACGGCAACGTTCATTGGCTACTTGCTGGCAGGGAATGCAGGCGCAATCGCAGGCACGATCGGCATTTTCTTGCCTGCCTTTGTTTTCGTCGCGCTGGTGAATCCCTGGGTGTCCAAACTGCGGTCGTCTCCCTGGGCAAGCGGCTTTTTAGATGGCGTGAATGCGGCTTCACTGGGCTTAATGGCAGTCGTTACCTACACGCTGGCGCACGAAACGCTTGTGGATTGGTTGACCGTCCTAGTGGCATTGATCAGCGCGATCATTGTGTTTCGGTTCAAGGTCAATTCTGCATGGCTGGTGCTGGCAGGTGCCGCGATCGGGTGGTTGACGCAAACACTAGGCTGGCTTGCGTAAGTGGCTTCAACCTTTCTTCAGAAAGTACTTCTTTACCTCGTAATCACAGCTACTAGACTGAAGGTGAAGTGGCTCTGTTAGACGACGTTCGATCGCCTGACAAGGCTAGATTAACGAGAAAAAGTTCAGAGAAAAACCGATGGTTGACCTTGCCTCACCCAAACAGACGGCCTGCTTCGAACCGTCCGTCACTGTTGCCTATGATGCTGAACAGGCTGTCTTACAGCGCTATGAAGCTGGAGCACGCCAACCTGAAGCAGCGCTTTGTTGCCCTACAGATGGATACGATGCCCAATACTTGGAAAAGCTGCCATCAGAAATCATCGAAAAAGACTACGGCTGCGGCGATCCCACCAAATACGTTGCTGTGGGCGAAACCGTCGTTGATTTGGGGTCTGGAGCGGGGAAGAACTGCTACATTCTGGCGCAGAAAGTGGGTGCTACGGGACGAGTGATCGGCGTAGACTTCAATGATGAAATGCTCTCGCTGTCGCGGAAATATCTTGATGAGATGGCAGACAAGCTGGGCTATCGTAACGTCTCGTTTGTGAACGGGAAAATTCAAGATCTGGCGTTGGATCGCGATCGCGCCCAAACCTGGCTAGCAAGGTATCCCATCACCAATCTCGATCGTCTGAGTGCCTTTGAAGCCGAATGCGCCCGTTTGCGGCAGGAACACCCCTTAATTGCTGACAACAGTATTGATGTCGTCATTTCTAACTGTGTGCTTAATCTGGTGCGTCCTCAAGACAAACAGCAGTTGTTTCAAGAGATCTATCGCGTGCTGAAACGCGGTGGACGCGCCGTGATTTCTGATATCGTGTGTGACGAAGACCCAACCCTTGCCATTCTGAATGATCCCGACTTGTGGAGTGGTTGTATTGCAGGTGCTTTCCGTGAAGATACCTTTCTAGAGATGTTTGAGCAGGCTGGCTTCTACGGTGTCGAAATTTTGGTGCGTCAGGCAGAACCTTGGCAAGTCATTAATGGCATTGAATTTCGCTCCATGACGGTACGCGCCTTCAAAGGTAAAGAGGGGGACTGCTGGGAACGCAATCAGGCCGTGATCTACAAAGGCCCCTGGAAAGCAGTGCAGGACGACGATGGACATATACTCTACCGGGGTCAGCGGATGAGCGTTTGCGACAAAACGTTCAAGATCTATACTGACGCCACCAGTCCTTACCAGCAGGACATCATTCCCATCACACCGCAGACAGACATTCCTTTAGAAACGGCCCAGCAGTTTGATTGCGCGCGCGATCGCGTCCGTCACCCTCACGAAACGAAAGGAACGGACTATCACGCCACCATCACAGCCGCTTCCAATTCCTGCTGTGACCCATCGGAAAGCTGCTGTTAATCGCTCATCTATGAGTGCTGAAAAGAATGGGCTGGTTGCAGGCTCTCAATCTGCAATCAGCCCATTATTCGACAAAGCGCTGCTGGTCATCGCTTTCCATCAAGCGCTGTTTTAGTTTTCTTCGCAAGCGGTGCAATGCTCGTTTACCAATCACTGATAGAAGATAATTAGCGGCGATCGTGGGGGTTTTAAAGAATCCCAACGTGACCAGCTCATTCACGATCGCCGCGTTTTCGGGGTTCAACTCTACTCGCTGTCTGGACATGTGCGCCTGATGCTCTCTCAAAACATACGGATTTCTTTCGCCTGGTAGAGCCCTTAAACCGTCAATTTTTCGACTTTAGAGATTACAAAGAAAGCGGTTTGAATGCCAAACCTGTCAATGACAATTTTATTTGTGTCAACAACAGGGCTATTCGCCTTCTACGTCACAATCTAACCACCCTGATCGATGCTCAATGCCCAACTCTCTCACTGTGCGTGCAAGAAGCACTCTAAACCGTCCTTGAAAGCAAGGGTGCATCCTTTTACACGCCAAGTTAGTGCTGGAGCACACTGCTCTTTACATAAGTTTTACACATAGAACCGTCAACTTTACATAAAATTTACAAAATAAGTTTGGGGAACTTTTGAAGATCCTTCCCTACATGCTTAAAGCCAGTTGTGCAACCATCTACTACCGCCTTGAGCACTTAATTGTTTTGATTCGTTTGCCTATCCTCTATCGACTCATAGGTTTGCTTAGGCGCGAGTACGTTGATCCTCATCGCGTCTGCTTCCTTGCGTTGCAGGTCGCTTTCTTGCTTCAAAAGGCCAAAGCGCTGTCGTATGCCTCGATCGAGATCAAGGCCACTTTATTCCCAGGTAGAGATTGGCCTCAAAATGGCTGGAATTTCAGCCTGAGCTGGAAACTCTAGCTGGGTTTCTCGCAAGCCCAGGTAGCCCGATTCAGTGAAAGAAAGCAACATCCGCTGGAGTGCCAGCCAGACATCGGCTTCATACTCCCAATCGCGCTGGCGATGGGCTTGAGCGGCAATCGATCGCAACGCCCAAAAATAACTGTTCCGTACCACCGAACCGCCTTTTTTGTAGGCCGGTACGTCTTCGTGGTGAAGAAACACAATTTCTTGCTCAATTCTGGCTCTCATAAGGCTAGTACACCTTGTCGGAAACAACCTGTCACTTTCACAAAAGCTCAAAGGCAGAAATAACGAAGCTTTTGCCTTCCTACTTCTGCCTTTCTACACTAGGAAGGTTCGCTTTTTGCTTGACGATTTACACCGAAAGCATCGCTTTAGACAACTTATAAAGTTAGTTAAAGTTGTAGTTGCATATACAGGCACTTTAAAGTTTGTGCAGCCAGAATAGAGGCATAGAAATCTCCGAATGATTCAGAGGGATCGCTGGCAACCTGATGATCTCAATAGCGAAAGCACGGCTGCGGACAAAGCTATATCCGCAGGCTGTTGTGGTGCGAAGGTGTGGCTGTCATATTAAAGCAGCGTTTCAAACGTAACGATTTAAAACTCTAAAGATTAAACGGGTGATGAAATGGCAACTTGCCCTTTATGCTCTGACATTTTACTGCGCCATCTTCGCTCTGGTAAACCCTACTGGCTTTGTCGGCGTTGCCGCGTCGAAATTTTAGAAAAGAAAGATTTAACGGCAAAAAACTACCCTGCACACGAGGCTAGTCCCAGAGCGCTTCCACTTCCCATCCCTGCACATCACGCCGTCATCCGATTGCCAACGCTAGAGCGTGATTCCCCTGCCGGACGTGTTCAGCATCAACAGCCCTCTATGACGATCGACGTTTAGCCAGCTTCAGGCGGCTTGGTTGCCTGATCGCTCAAGTGCGTACTGCGTCCGAGGTTTGATTGTTGCACCGTGAGTAACAGCCGCAACACATCAAGCGCTTCTTTGACAGGATTTACGTTGATCCTCGTGAACTTACCCAGTTTGCAGAGCACTGATCTCCGTGAAAAGCCCGATTTCGCGCTCCTGGCAATTGCTCATACTAGAGTTCAACACCCTGATAAAAACACCACACTTGCTAGTAGCACGCAGTGAGCGGTGCTCCATTAGACGAGTGTGTTTTATCCCTATCGTGAGGTCTGCTTTAGTGAACCGCCTTTATACAGAGCGACCCAGAGTGCTTGTTGTGGATGATAATCCTTCCAGTCGGCTCACGGCAGTGGCGTTGCTGTCAGTTGAAGGCTACGACGTACTGGAGGCAGATAGTGGCCCCGCAGCGTTAGACTCTATTGTTGCAACCAATCCTGATTTAATTCTTTTGGATGTCATGATGCCTGGGATGGACGGCTTTGAAGTGTGTCGTCGCCTCAAGCAAGATGAGCAAACGCGCCTGACTCCTGTGGTTTTTGTAACCGCGTTGGACGATCGTCGTGCGCGCTTAAAAGGCATTGAAGCTGGTGGTGATGATTTTTTAACAAAACCATTTGATCAGCTTGAACTGTCTGCTCGTGTTAAATCGCTAATTCGTCAAAAACGTTTGAACGAAGATCTGGATCACGCCGAAAGAGTGCTTTTTTCGATCGCGCAGACCGTTGAAAGTCGTGATCCTAATACAGGTGACCATTGTGAACGCCTTGTGGCTCACGGCAAAGCCTTTGGAGAATTTTTGGGGCTGTCTCGTATCGAGATCCGTGATCTAATGTGGGGTGGGTATCTCCATGACATTGGCAAAGTAGGCATTCCTGATGCGATTTTGCTGAAACCAGGAAAATTTACCCCTGAAGAATGGGAGGTCATGCAGCAGCACGTACTCATTGGAGTAAAAATCTGCCAACCGTTGCGAACGATGCGCGGCGTATTGCCTATCATTCGTCATCACCACGAACGGTGGGATGGGACGGGGTATCCAGACGGTTTGGCGGGGGAGCAAATTCCTCTACTGGCGCAAATTTTTCAAATCATCGATATTTACGATGCGTTGACCAGTGAACGTCCGTATAAGAAAGCCTTTACCCCGATCGAGGCACTGACGATTTTGGACGAAGAAACCGCTAAAGGCTGGCGCAACCCTGAGTTAGTCGAGCGGTTTAGAGAATTTGTTCAATCGGCTCCAGTGCAGTCAGAGCAAGACGTGCCGCTTGAGTTATCACGCATCCCACAATCAGCCTGACCAGAATCTGACCAGCCTTGAGCCACGGAAGCCGTGCTGTTCAGGGAGAAATTAGCGGCTGAAAAGTGCCTTTACCAGGTCATGTCGGTAAGACGAATGGTATCCTGTAAAGCGTGACGAGGTGGAGCAGTGGCGCGATCGACGTGCTTCTCTCCACTGCAAACTAAGTGGCAAAAACGATCATGGTAGCGGTGGCAATTTTAGCTGCTGGACGAGGCACGCGGATGAAATCTGACTTGCCCAAGGTCTTGCACCAACTTGGAGGGAAAGCTCTGATTGAATGGGTGCTTGGTAGTCTATCAGCGGTTGAAACGGTTCGACGATTAGTCATTGTGGGCTATCAAGGCGAACTGGTTGCACAAGCGCTGATGAACGAAAAGAACAATGGCACAGCAACTCGGTTGGAATTTGTAGAGCAGCCAGAGCAACTGGGCACTGGGCATGCTGTCCAGCAGCTATTGCCTCATTTGGAAGGGTTTCAGGGCGATTTGCTGATCTTGAATGGGGATGTGCCATTGCTGCGCCCCCAAACGCTTAAGCATTTGCTACAAACCCATCGAGAGCATCACAATGCAGCCACGATTCTGACGGCTCAGTTGCCTAATCCTAAAGGTTACGGACGAGTGTTTTGCAACAGTCAAAACCTGTTGCAGCAAATTGTTGAAGACCGTGACTGCACACCAGCACAAAAGCAAAACCGTCGCATTAATGCTGGCATCTACTGCTTCCGCTGGGTTGACCTGGCTGCCGTGTTGCCAAAGCTGACTACCAATAATGACCAGCAAGAGTACTATCTGACCGATGTAGTCAACTACCTTGATCCGGTGATGGCGGTTGATGTCGAGGATTACCAGGAGATTCTCGGCATTAACGATCGCAAGCAGCTTGCCACCGCGTATGACATCCTTCAAGCCCGGATTAAAGACGACTGGATGGCCGCTGGGGTCACGTTGATTGACCCAGATAGCATCACGATCGATGATACGGTGACGTTAGAACCAGATGTCGTGATTGAACCTCAAACCCATTTGCGGGGAACGACGACAATTAGAGCTGGTAGCCGCATTGGCCCCGGTAGCCTGGTTGAAAATAGCCACATTGGTGCCAATGTAACGGTACTGTACTCGGTAGTGGTTGGCAGTACTGTGGCCGCCAACACCCGCATTGGCCCTTACACTCACTTTCGAGGGCAGGTTGAAACGGGTTCGGGTTGTCGTATTGGTAACTTTGTTGAACTGAAAAATACCAGACTGGGCGATCGTACCAATGTGGCGCACCTTTCCTACCTCGGTGATGCAACGCTGGGGCATCAGGTGAATGTGGGTGCTGGCACGATTACCGCTAACTATGACGGCGTGAAAAAGCACCGAACGCAGATTGGCGATCGCACCAAAACAGGTGCTAACAGTGTTTTAGTTGCACCGATTACGGTTGGCGAAGATGTCAATATTGCGGCTGGCTCAACGGTGACAGAGAACGTTCCAGATGATTGCCTCGTCATTGCCCGTGCCCGTCAAGTGCTTAAACCAGGCTGGAAACTTAAAGCAAAGACGTTAGAAACTTGAGCCGTTGGCAAATCCCTGGTCATAAGCCGATTCGTAGCCCATTGGCACTTGCCGCTGGTGCTGGAGTTTGGCATCCCAGTAGCCTGCTTCCCACCAGAGATAGTTCGATCGCTCACGGCTGAGGGCATAAGGGTTAATGGTCTCTGGTTGCAGCGTGAGCAAGTTCTGGCTGCGTTGATTGGCGGGTAGTCGTGCAAGCTGCTGTTGTGCGATGGTCAAAGCACGGGCGATCGCTAGCAGCCGTCGTTCTTGATCGTGGCGAATGCTGGGTTCAATGTTGCCCAGTCCGGGAGCATCCCAGCGGTTCTTCTGGGGATTCCAATAGCTCCAGACCCGCGCTTCGAGGATGGCATTCTGTCCGCTGAAGCCCTTTTGCTTGGCTTGCAGTAGGCGATCGAGGTATCCCTGATCACTCAAGGCTGCCAGGGGCGCTTGGTTCGCCAGATCCACGCCGTTGAGTGCTTCCATTAGCGTCATTCGCAGCTTTGCAGCCGTTGCCTGTCGTTCCAAAGCTGCATGTTGTACCTGTAAGCGTTGCAGTTGGCGATCGTCCGCTTCTTCAGGAGTCGAGCAGCGGTAGCGTGCTTCCCCACAGTGCTGAAACGAGAAGCTACCCAGGTTCCAAACTCCGTTGCCAGGGTCTTTGTGCCCGTAGTACGCGCGGGTTTTGCGACCGTCTGGTGTGCGTGTGCCTTCAGCATGACCTACAGTGCGGGCTACCAGTGAATTTGAGCCGCCTGCAAATAGCACTTGCCGATTAGACAAAGTACTGCGTCCCTTGCTGGCAAGTGGTGGCTTGGGCACAACAGCACTTTTTTCAGCACTTGGCTGCCGTTGCCAATCAAAATCAGCTCTCCATGCGGGAATGCAGGTCACGATAAGGAGCGCCATCCCCACCCACCCTGCATGAACCAGCAGCAGCAGTTCTCCGCGCGATCGTGCGTTTCGCGGCGGGTGAGAGGGCACAGCAGCGATCGGACGTAGCGTCTGCGGTAGAACAGCACGTTGGCGTTGATATGGTTCTTTGAGGACAGCCTGGGCGATCGACTTTCTCAAAACGACACGTTTAATCAGGACGAGTGTTCTACTTATTTTACCCTGCTGGCAGAGTGTCTCATCATATTTAGCTACTTCAACCAGCGATGCTACGCAAGTTCGGTCACTCAAAACTCAAAACTTAAAACTGAGAACTGGTACTAGTTGGGTCATCCAATGAGGTGATATAAAGTCATTCGATCGGATGAACTCAATGAATTTTGGGTAGCTTTTTGCGTAAAGCGTTCATCACGCTTCGAGTCATAAAAAGTAGCCTACTTTACCAATTCATCCTGTAAGGAGACGTTTTATGTTGCACCACTTTTCGATCGCGGCTGAAAACCCTGCTCGTGTGGCCCAAGCTCTGGCAAATCTTCTCAACGGCGAATTTGCCTCCTTCCTACCTCATCCTGGTAGCTTTATGGCGCTCTCGTTGGATCGCTATGGCACGATGATCGAGGTTTACCCTGCCGAAACGGAACTGATGCCAGGGTTTGGTGCCGAGCAGGTCACCTTTTCCAGCAATGCCTTTGCCTCGCCATTTAGTGCTACCCACGTGGCGATTTCCGTACCGCTTAGTCAAGAAGACATTGAACGCGTTGCTGCACGGGAAGGCTGGCGAGCCGTTCGTTGCAACCGTGATGGCTTCTTTGATGTCATTGAAGTTTGGGTTGAGAATAAGCTGATGCTAGAGTTTCTAACCCCTGCGATGGCTGCAAAATATACTGAGTTTATGCAGCCTCAAAACCTGGCAAAATTCTTCGAGACGGCTGGTGAATCGGTGGCGGTCTGATCTCGATCGCTAAGAGGCGCACGATCGCTTTATTCTCTTCAACAGACTCTCTGCGGTTTGAGCCAGAATCATAGCTCTACAAGAGCGCCATCTCCCTTTGCTGGCGGGTTTGCTGAAGTTAATGTCAGGAGTAAGGCGATGATTGATCGATCGCACCCACAAGCGTTTGCCATCAAGCGTTGATGAATTCGACGTTGACGATCGTGCTTTGCTGCTTGGCAGGTTTGGGATAATCTCTAGTAGCGACTATCTCTACCTGACGTGCGATCGGTGCTACCCATGCCACAGTTTGAGAACGACTCCGATTTCAAGACGGTTGTCCTACAGCACTTTGAGCAGGACGGCTGGACGGCAACCGTTGCCCCCGCCGATGTGATCGGCTACGACCTTGAGCTGACCAGAGACAGTGAGTGTGTCGCCGTGCAGGTGAAGCAGCAACGGGCAAAAGTCCACGCGGGACAGCTAGAAAAATTTATCGACTTTCTAGAGAGTCCAACAGGGGCCAAGTTCACGCGCGGCTTTCTGATCTCAGCCTCAGGCTTTACGCCCTCTGTGTTTACCTACATGCGGGCGGAAGAGGTTGTTGATGTGGCGATCGGTAGCTTCAAAGGCACCGAACTAACTTGGGAAGATGGGGATATTCCACCGCAACCGCCCAAAGCACACATCACTTACATCGGGGTCTTTACCTGTAAGGGAGGAGTGGGTAAAACAACGATCAGCGCCCACCTTGCAGGAGCCTTTGCGCTGAATGGGTATGATGTGGTGCTGATTGATCTCGATCGCCAGAGCAACTTGCGAAAACTCCTCGGTGATGGCGTGTACATTCCGGGACGCAGAGGGGGACTAGGCGCAACCATTACCGTCCTCAACCACACCGAATGGCGCGAAGAGGACTATCCCGAAACGCGAGTCGTCATTTGTGATTGCAGCCCAGAGTACGATGCCAACCCCGAAGCCTTTATCGAAAAGTTTAGCTATTGCCTGATTCCAACGACGCTAAATCCTCTTGGCATCAACAAGAACGCTGATGTAATCCGTCGCACCTTTACGGCTATTCGGCGCATCAATACTAATGCCGAACTGTTTGTCATCGTCAACAACTATCACAGCGACGAAGCCAAACGAAACGATGTGTTAAACCGCATCCTCAAGACTGAGTTTGAAACCTTAATGGCAGATGATCCCAGATGTCATTACATTGACCCTGAAACCGTCGCCATTCGCTTCAGCAAGCAGCTTTTGTACTGGGGTTATCACATTGTTGAGAACGATAAACCCCAGTTAGCCTTTCGAGAAATTGGCGGTCGATCGCTCCCTCGCACCGATTTCCTCAAGCTGCTCGATTACTTAGAAGACCACACCAACATCGAAGCTGCAAAAGCAAAGGAAATGGGCGCAGCTGGGAACAAATAACTATCGGCGCTAGCAGCCAGAAGTCAGGAGTCAGAAGAAAGCTAATGGCTGATAACGCAAACCTACTCGGCAAGCGATCGTTTGAAAATATAAAGATAGGTCAACGTGCGAATACGGCTGAACTCTCCACCATGTGCTTCGTCAATGGAATGCACTGCTACTAATTCCCAGCCACGCTGTCCCAAAAAATTTAGTCCTTCTGCAAGTTTGTATTCCTGGCCGTTCAGAGTGAGAATCCGGTGACCATTCTTACTAGGTTTCCCCTCTACTTTGACAGAGGAGTACGCTTCAAGATACTGCCACTTCATCGTTTTTTTCCTGCGCCATGTGAATCTCTCACGCTCCCATCCCCGAATATTGCTTTAAGCCCTTGTGCCACAGCCAGCGGTAAATGGCGAAAAATACAGCCGTCCAGCCGAGCATAACCAGCAATCCTTGACCGAGGTTGACAGGCAGACCGACTAGGAGACTGGCAGGAAAGTGAATCAGATAAGGGAACGGTGTCCAGAGGACGATCGCGCGCATTTGCGGCGGGTAAACTTCCAGCGGCGCTACCATGCCCGATAAAAACAAGTAAAACAGAAACCAGAACTGCTCCAACGCACTAGCACGCTCCGTCCAAAAAGCAAACATCGACAGCGTGTACTGCATCAAAAACCGTAGCGTAAACGCACAGACAGCCGCCAGGAAGAACAGGAGCAAACTGCCCAAACTGGGGAGCCAAAACGACTGCGGGTAGAGCCAGAAGAAGAGCGCAATCAGCCCAAACGCAAACGGCAACCGGGCGAAGCGCTCCGCAAAGTGGGAGAAAAAGTAGTGCCATGCGGGATCAAGCGGTTGCAGCAGACGAAACGATAGCTTGCCCTCGACAATCTCGCGTTCAAATTCCCAGATGACCCACACGACCGTGAACTGCCGCACGATGAAGGCGGCCAGAAAGTAGCGGGCAAAATCAACGGGTGTTAAGCCAAAGTTTCCCGTCGTGGCTGCTTGCATCCAGATGCCCATCAGAATGATTGGGAGCGATCCCGACAGCACCCACAGCAACAGCTCAGCACGGTACTCCACCATGTAGGCGTAGTAGACAGAAGACATGGTACGGGCGATGTTGATGATGCGATTCATGGGAGTGGGGAAAGGGAAGTTTTGAGTTTTGAGTTTTAAGTTTTGAGTTTGCAGTCAGGAGTTAAAAGAGTTTTGAGTTTAGTTAATTGTGACTCCTCCTACCTCTCACCTCTCACCGCTCCCTTCCCTTCTACCTTCATGCAGCCACTCCCGATCGCAAGACTCGTCCAATCACTTCTTCGATCGGGGGTTCTGTGACTGCCAGATCGACAATTTCCAGCTCCGATAGCAGCTTGGCAACCGTGCGTGTGAGACGCTCTTGAGGCACTAAAAATTTGGCGATCGCCCCCTCGACCGACTCCAAATCGCCATATAAAGACAACTGTTCGCGGGGGTAGAGATGTGCCAGTTCCACGTTCACTTCGCGGCAGGGGGCAAAGCGATCGACCAGACCATCCAGGCTACCATCGTAGATTAATTGCCCCTGGTGGATAACCAGCACCCGCTGACAGAGCGCTGTGATATCTGCCATGTAGTGACTGGTCAATAAAACCGTCGCCTGATAGCGCTGATTATACTCGCGCAAAAACTCACGGACGCTAACCTGAGCATTCACATCCAAGCCCAGCGTTGGTTCGTCTAGAAACAGAACGTGCGGCTGATGAATCAGGGCTGCTAGTAGCTCGGCTTTCATCCTTTCACCCAGGGACAATTTACGCACGGCTTGAGTCAACTTGCCTTCGAGAGACAGCATTTCGGTGAGTTCACCTACTCGCATTTTGAAGTCGCGATCGCTGATCCCATACACGGCTGCATTAATTCGCAGGGAATCCAGCGCAGGTAAGTCCCAAATCAACTGCTGCTTCTGCCCCATCACCAACGTAATTTTTTGCAAAAACGCAAATTTGCGCTGAAAAGGGACATGCCCTGCCACAGTGACCCGTCCTGCTGATGGGTGAATGAGTCCAGTCAGCATTTTCAACGTGGTGGTCTTTCCCGCTCCGTTCGCACCCAGAAAGCCCACTACTTCTCCTGGCTCGATCGCAAACGAAATGGCTTGAACAGCTTTGATCTGACGATACGTGCGGCGGAAAAAATGCTGCACCGTCCCTTTCAGCCCCGGCTCTTTCACTGCAACGGGATAGAGCTTGCTCAAGTTTTCCGCCAAAATTACAGGCATTCTTCTACTCTTGCTACGAAATTGACCTGATTCAACGTGTAGTCATGCAGGCGCATAGAGTTGCCACGCGATCGACACCTCTTCTTTATAGTCCCTAGACGCGATCGCTTGCAGCCTCTTGCGATTGAAATTGGCGGTTAGAAATTAACGGAGCCTCTACCGTGTCTACCTTACTCTCAACCAGCCTCATCATGCGTTCCTACGCTGGTGAAGCGGATTTGCCCATGATCGCTGACCTACTCAATGCTTGCGAAGCGATCGATCGCCTGGATGCAGGCACCTCAGTTGAAGAACTACGTCAAGAATTTGCTGATCCTGATTGGGATCTAAACCGTGATATTTATTTGTGGGAGGATGAAACCCGCTTGCTCGGTTTTGGGGCGGTTTGGGTGTTGCCACCCAGCGAAAATCACAGTGGCTTTTTGTGGTTTAACGTTCACCCAACTGTACGAGGAAGCGCCCTAGAAAACCAAATTCTCGCCTGGAGTGAGCAACGAATGCGTGAAGTGGCTCATGAGCGTGGTGTTTGTGTCAATCTTCAAACAGGTGCTCGTGTTGGTCATCACTACCGAGTCTCGCTACTCGAACAGCATGGCTTTGTACGTGAACGCTATTTCTACCGCATGACCCGCTCATTAGCAGAACCCATCCCAACGGCTCAGTTTCCAGAAGGGTTTAGCGTGCGCCACGTAGACTGCGATCGCGATGCCGAAGCCTGGGTTGAAATGTTCAATCAGTCATTCATCGACCACTGGAATCATCACCCTCTGACGATCGCACAGTTCAAGCATTACCGGACTGAGCCAGACTACAATCCCGCGCTCGATCGAATTGCCATTGCCGCCGATGGCACCTTTGCCGCCTTTTTCACAGGTCAAATCTACCTCAAAGACAATCAGCGCAACGGGCGCAACGAAGGTTGGATCAACGTATTGGGCACTCGTCGAGGGTTCCGTCGCTTGGGGCTAGGTCGTGCCATGCTGCTCTCAGGGTTAGAGCAGCTAAAGGCGATCGGCGTTGAAACTGCCCTTCTGGGCGTAGATTCCAAAAACCCATCGGGAGCATTGCGGCTGTACGAGTCCGTTGGCTTTACTCAACTCCACACGTCGATCTCCTACACGAAGGAGGTGAAGGGTGAGGGGCAGGGGAAGCAGGGGGAGTAGGGAGGAAGGACGTTTTGAGTTGAAGAGCTATCAGCGTCTAGCATAGAAGTTTTGAGTTTTGAGTTGGAAGAAGGATAAAAGGTGAAGGACAAGAAGTTTTGAGTTTAGAAGCTTGCTCCCTTGCTTTCCCTGCCCCCCTTGCTTCCCCTGCTTCCCTAGCTCCCTCCAAATCCCGACTCCCAACTCTCTCGTGCCTCCAACAAGTTGCCAAAACGGTAACCAAACATACTTTCTTACAATTCAGTGGCAGAGTGGATACATTCAAACCATTTCACTTCATTGGTCTTTGTGAGGAGAACCTAGCGTGATGCCTTCAACCCTTTCAACTGTAAAAGCGATTTCCTGGAAACGCGTTCAAAAGCTGGTTGTTAGTGCTGGCTTTTTGAGTCTTGCGTTTGCAAACCCTGTATTGGCACAAGAAAAATTGACACCAGAAAAGATGCTGCGAACGTTAACCGTGACAGGGCGTGGTACCGAAATGGTCGCCACAACCATTACTCAGGTGCGTCTGGGCGTAGAAGCGCAGGGTAAAACAGCAAATGGGGTGCAGCAAGAAGTGGCGCGACGATCGAATGCGGTCGTCAACTTGCTCAAGTCCCGTCAGGTAGACAAGCTCGAAACGACAGGCATTAACCTCAATCCCACGTATCAGTACGACAACGGCAAGCAAGCGCTGACGGGCTACTCTGCCAGCAACATTGTGAGCTTTCGCATTGTCACTTCCAAAGCGGGAACGCTACTGGATGAAGCGGTAAAAGCAGGGGCATCCCGGATCGATGGGGTAAGCTTTATTGCTACGGATGAGGCGATCGCGGCCACCCAAAAAGCCGCTCTACGTGAAGCGACTCAAGATGCCCAATTACAAGCAGATGCTGTGTTTAGCGCCCTCAACCTGAGCAAAGGACAGATTGTTAGCATTCAGGTGAACGGTGCCTCTACACCTCCACCACGGCCACTCTTCAAGGCTGATGCCCTAGAAGCCAGAACTGCGGCAGCTCCACCAACCCCCGTTCTTGGGAGTGAACAGGAGGTAGAGGCATCTGTAACGTTACAGATCAGCTACTAGGAGAACGTTTGAATGCCTCGTTTTGAGTTTTGAGTGCTCTCAAAGGCTTATGCAACTCAAAACTCAAAATTCCTTAAAATTCGTCGTCATAACCACCCGTGCTCGAGCCAGCCTCGTTATCGCGCTTCGATCCCAACAGATCTAGCCGTTCGACGCGAATGACGGGTCTGGAGCGATCGTCCCCTGTATTACGGTCTTTCCAGATGTCAAACTTCAACGCGCCCGAAACGCCGATGAGACTACCTTTGCGGACATAGTTTGCAGCGACCTCAGCCGTCTTGCCCCACAGCTCCAAATTAAACCAATCCGGCTGGTCGTTGTTGCGCGTTTTACGATTAACCGCCAGCGTGAGACTACATTTCACACTACCCGATTCAAAATATTTGACATCCGGATCTCCACCAACACGACCGACCAGGGTAACAGCATTCAAACTCATAGCGTTTCTATAGGTTTCTGTAAGGTTTAGTGTAAACAATAGTTTGGACTAACGGCTTCCCATTCTAAAGCTGGGATGTCATATCGTTTAGTACAAATGTATTTTAACAACGAATAGTTGTTTCAGGAAACTGTATGTTTTTTGCATAGCTTTAAGCGTCATTGAATCAGTTTTGGCATGGCTTGGCTCGTAACGTTTTGCTAGTGGGTACAGTAGGCTGAACGCCATCTCTCTTTGACCTGATTCGCATCATTAAGATGCTAGCTAACTGGACGCAAGACTAAAAACATAATAAGATCCAACCTTGATTGCATCTATAGTTGTATACGGCAGCATCAGTCATACCGAAGTTATTTGAGAGGCATAGAGGCTAGTGGGACTTTTTAGTCGCTTTTCCCTTTCGCGGGATATGGGCATTGACCTTGGAACAGCAAATACATTGGTTTATGTGTCGGGCAAAGGCATTGTCCTGCAAGAGCCATCCGTTGTTGCGATGGATCAGGATTCAAAACTGCCACTGGCGGTCGGAGAAGATGCCAAACGGATGCTGGGCCGAACTCCTGGCAACGTGATTGCACTGCGCCCTCTTCGCGATGGTGTGATCGCTGACTTCGACACTGCCGAACTGATGCTAAAGCACTTTATTACGCGGGTTCACGAAGGTAAAACCCTCGTATCGCCTCGTATCGTGATTGGGATCCCCAGTGGTGTCACGGGCGTTGAGCGCCGAGCGGTTATGGATGCGGCCTCTCAAGCAGGCGCTAGAGATGTTTATCTAATTGATGAACCAGTGGCCGCTGCGATCGGTGCTGGGTTGCCTGTAGCCGAGCCAACTGGCAATATGATTATTGACATTGGCGGCGGTACGACTGAAGTGGCAGTTTTGAGCTTGCAGGGGACGGTACTCAGTGAATCTGTACGCGTAGCGGGTGATGAACTGAGCGAATCGATCGCTCAGTACATGAAGAAGGTGCATAACCTGGTCATCGGGGAACGCACGTCTGAAGAAATCAAGATTACGATCGGGTCTGCCTACCCGGTGGATGACGACACCACAATGGAGGTTCGCGGTCTGCACCTGCTCTCTGGCCTTCCTCGCACCGTTGCAGTCAAGGCTCCCGAAATCCGTGAAAGCATGTCGGAACCGCTAGCTGTGATTGTCGATGCAGTGAAGCGCACGTTAGAACGGACTCCACCAGAATTAGCCGCAGATATTATCGATCGGGGTATTATGTTGGCAGGCGGCGGCGCGCTCTTAAAAGGCATCGATACGCTTATTAGCCACGAGACAGGAATTGTTGTTCACGTAGCCGCAGATCCATTGAGCTGTGTTGTGCTCGGTACAGGGCGTGTCTTAGAAAACTTCAAGCAACTGGAGCGTGTCTTCAGTGGGCGATCGCGCAACTTTTAGACAGTCCCTTGAGTCATTGGATTAAGCTATTAAAGTCTGTCAAGCTTTTTTGTTCGCCATTCTTGTCAATCTTCCTGGGTCGTCCGTGTTTCCTTCTGTTGATCACTGGATTCAGTTAACGCTCGCTTAGCGCCTAAATTGCCTGCATGTATACCTTGCGCCGCTGGTGGGATCGGCACCGGCTTAGAATTATTCTAGCGAGCATGGCTGTTGGCTCTGCTTTGCTGATTCGGCAAACTCAAGCGACACCGCTGTTTGAAGTTTATCAATTACTCTCCCGCACGTTTCAACCAAACTTGGCGAAGCAAACGCTGCTTGAGAATGCTCAGTTTCAAGAATTGCAGCAGAGGCTCACTGAATTAGAGAGCCAGAACCAGCGCTTACGTGAACTGCTGGGCTATGTATCGGATGCGAAACAGCCTGGTATTACGGCACCTGTGGTTGGGCGGAGTGCCGACCATTGGTGGCAGCAGCTAATTTTAGGGCGAGGCAGTAATGACAAGATTAAGGTTGGCGATGTGGTGATGGCTCCTGGGGGCGTCGTTGGTCGCATCACAAGCGTTACCCCCAATACGAGTCGCGTCCTGTTGCTGAGCGACCCCTCTAGTCGCATTGGCGTTACAATTAGTCGCAGCCGTTTTATGGGCTACATGCGCGGGCAATCAACGAGCCACGCCGTTATGGAGTTTTTTGATAAGGTACCGGATGTCCGCCGGGGCGATGTGGTGTCTACGTCTACCTTAAGTCAGCTCTTCCCGTCCGGGATGCCTGTCGGGCGTGTAGAGTCCGTTAATCTCAACAAAAGCCCAGCCCCCGAAGCGACGATCGAGCTTTCAGCTCCTGTCAGCTTTTTGGAATGGGCCGTGGTTTATGCCCACGACCAGACCGCTCAGCCAACCGTCTTACCTAACCCAGCGCCTGCTCAAAAGCTGCCATGAAAAGTGAGTCGTTAGCGAGCACCTGGCAGGAGCATCCACTGCAACGGCTGTTAGTCAATGGCACTGTCACTGTTGGTTCATTACTCTTGTGCCTGCTGATTTTGCCCACTCGGTTACCGGGCATGGAGCTGGCTGGCATTGGGCCTAACTGGCTTCTCATTTGGGTAGTGGCTTGGAGCGTTAACCGCACCATGTTTCAGGGCGCTTTGGCTGGGCTGGTGTTGGGCTTAATTCAAGACGGTATGACATCGCCTGCGCCTACCCACATCTTTAGCCTCATGGTGGTTGGCGTTCTAACGGCACGTTTGCGTAAAGGTCGTTACATTCAGGAAGACTTTATTTCAGTTGCACTGATTGCCTTTGGCACGGCTGTGATTGCTGAAACGGTGATGGCGATTCAATACAGCTTTCAGGCCGATCGCTCGTTAGTGGAAATCTGGACGTATCATCAGCTCATTGCCCTAAGCTCTGCCATTCTCAGCAGCCTGTGGGCACCCGTCGTCTACTTTCCACTAAATCGCTGGTGGCAGTGGATTGAGAGCCTGGAACAACCGTAGTGAAAGCAAGCGATCGTGTGGCTTAGACTTCTACAAGCGACAGCAACCGCGAGAACCAATAGACAATTTCTGGATCGCAGTGGGTGGTCAGGCGGGCAATATCACTAGCAAGCTGATAAGCCATTTCGGCTTTGGGATGCTGGCTCAGTTGTGCGTGTTGCAGTAGAGCCGTCTTTAGATCACCAGGATAGGCAGGCAGACTATGCTCGTCTAAACGCTGAATCTTGCTCAGAATCGGACTCCAGTCAATCTCTTGGCTAGTCGTTACGCTGGTATTCATAGGGAAAATCCTTAAAGCTTTTTATGTTGGTCGGCTGCGATCATTTCCTCTAGCCTAAGCGCTGCCGACTCATTAAAGCAAACACTCTTTGTTGTTATAACCATCACTTAAGTTTATGGTACAGCGTTGAATTCAATAGAGTACAGCTTTGTGCGAAGTGCGAAGTTCGCTTACAGCAGTTTTCAGATGAATACGCCACGCTTGCAGATTTTCTCAGCCCCCTAAATCCCCCAATTCTGGGGGACTTTGACTCTGATTCCCCCCAGAATTGGGGGGTTAGGGGGGCAAAAGCGGCTATAAGACGTGGGTCATGAGGAGCAAAATTGTCCTAACCCCGATGGCACCTGCTACACCGAGCCTCGCCACATGATTGCAGCGCCTTCATTGATCCTCGCTCCTGAAGCACGGCTTAAATTCAATGCTCTCGCAGTGATTTACGCGTGACGTAACCCCATGTCTAGCTTGCGATCGACCGCACTCAAGTAGGCGGCAGCAGTTTCATCGGCACGCCCCATCGCGCGAATACGACCTCGATCGAGCCAGATCACACGATCACAAGAGCGATAGATATCTTCCATGCTGTGGGAAACCAGCAGTACGGTCGCGTTACCGTCCCATAGCTGCTCCATCCGCTGCTTGCACTTTTGCTTAAAACTTTCGTCCCCCACTGACAGCACTTCGTCCAAAATCAAAATGTCAGGCTGCACATCGGTTGCAATCGCAAACCCCAATCGGGCAGTCATACCGGACGATAGCGCCTTCACAGGAGCCGACTCATAGTCTTCTAACTCCGCAAACTCCAGAATGTAGGGTGCCCTCGCTAGCATTTCATCGCGCCGGAACCCTAGCAGCACGCCGTAGAGAACGATATTTGCCATCACGCTCATTTCGCTATCAAAGCCTGCACCTAGCTCAATGAGTGGAGCAATCTGCCCTCTGACGCGCAAAGAGCCGTGAGTCGGCTGTAAAATGCCCGAAATCAGCTTGAGCAAGGTTGACTTACCAGAGCCATTAGCGCCAATGATGCCAACTTTTTCACCAGGCGCGATCGACAAATTAATACTATCCAGCACCAGTTTACGGGCAGGCTTGCGATATTTGCCCTCGACAAACGATAGCAATGTTTTTTTTAAGTCATACGAAAACTCTTCCTGAGTTCGTCGTAAGAGCGACACTTGATCGAGGCGAATTACTTCCATCTAGAGTAAGTCCATAAACTGCGGTCGCCACCACCTGAAGCAACTCCAACCCAGCCCAAAAATCACTAAACCGCCCAGCAGAGCTTGCGCCAGCATAATCGGTTCTGGGGGTACGCCTGAAAGCACAATCTGACGAGTGCTTTCAATAATGGGAACAAGCGGATTCAGGTTTAAAAAAGGTCTGATTTGAGCAGGCACAATGGAAGCGGGATAAAACACGGGACTACTAACCCACAGCACAAAGACAACCAACTCATAGAAGTAAGGCAAGTCTCGGAAGAACACAAATAGTGCGCTCACCAAAAACCCAACGCCTAAACAGACCAGTGTGAGAGCCAACAGCGGAAGGGGAAAAATAATCAGGTTAATCAAGCTATTCTTGGCGATCGTTGCGACCAGTTCCAACAAAGACATCGGAGCCGTCAGGTTAGACAGCACGTGATGTCTCACATTGACGATCGTGACAATGACCAACAATGGCATAGGCCCAACCAGAAACTGAAAAACGTTTGCAGCATTCACGGAGACTGGGAAAACACTGATCGGCAACCGAATCTTGTTCAACAGTGGCCCATTGCCGACAACGCTTGTGAGGGATTGCGACGTTGCGGCTGAAAAGAAGTTAATAATCGTCAGCCCTGTAAATGCAGACATGGCATAACGAAACAGCGAACCGCCGTATTGAGTTGCAAAAACTCCGCCAAAAATAGCGGTGTAAAGCAACGTCATGGTCAGGGGGTTAAGTAGCGACCAGAACACCCCTAAAACAGAGCCACGGTAACGAGCGCTTAGGTTACGTTCTACCAAAACACGAAGCAACTCCCAATACCGCTGTGCCTCAGAGCGAGACAGGTTTTTCTGAACTGAGATTGCCATGCTTAAGTAAAACCGAACGAATGTCTGATTGTCATTGCTAATCTAAATTCCCTGGAATTGGTGCCAATGTCAACTAGTCTGCACGCTGATTTAAGGGCGATCGCGTCCATCCAGGTAAAAAGTAGAAGCGCAAAAGTAAGCTGTGTTCACTGCACGCTGGCGATCGTTGACGACGAAAATGAGCGCAGGGTTCCATGCATGGACGGTTAAAGTGGCTGAACATTTGGCATAAGCGAAACGTTCTTCCTGACAGCGGTTGATAGGCTACGAAAGCTTTATCAGTCAACCAGAATTATGGGTTTTACCGTTAGCGTTCTGAACGAACGGTTAGCTCACTCATGCCGCTTTCGCTCAGGGCACGCTGAATAGCTTGTTGCTGCTCCAGGTCATAGCCCCAGCGCTTTAAGAAGGGTCGATACTCGCCTGCCCCCATTTCAATGGCATGGGTTAACTGCTGCGCTTCTACCCATACTTGAGGCAACTGAAGTTGTTGAATTAACTGCAACGTCCGCGATCGCACTCGGTCTGACCCTTTTGCCATCGGTTCGTCCTGATTGCGACGATGAGTGATTGCCATTGCCGTAGACATCGCCAAATTTTTCACCAGCAGCGGTGCGACAATCGTGGGTGCTGTTTGCAGTGCTGTCAGGATGGCTGGGTCTGGCTGATCTGCCAGTGGACGATCGTCACTCAAGTACGTCACAAAGAAGCCGCGCGCGCCGTTCTCACTGCTAACCAACGCCTGCACCGTTGTCTCCAAGGTTGCTGCCGAAACGTTGCCTTGCTCAAGCGTGTCTAAAAGCGTCTGCGACAGCGCGATCGCCTCTGTAAAGCTTACCGGATCAGGAATGGTGAAACCAGACTCAACTGCCATCTTCTCAAGTTCTGTCGATATGATGAACAAAGCGGTCAGCCGTCAGCCGTCAGCGTTTGGGCTAAGATCTCTAAGCTCCTACTGACTTCTTACAGGCTCAACCACTAGCCACAAGATTGATTTCGCTAGCTGAAAGCTCCTTTATAGCTGATCGCTGACCGCTACTAAATGACCGCTTCCCCTAAGTATGGCAATAATCTCCTCCAAGAAACAGCCTTCAGAGTCGGATGGGAAAGATCCAAACGGTATAGATCGTAACGGTGCGCTGCCGCTAGAGAAGACGATCGCGCCTACCTCCCAAAAGCCCTCCTCAGAAGACCTATTGCAGCCCGAAGCCGAACCAGAAGAGCGCGGTAAGCAGGAAGAACGGTTACGCCCTCAACGACTGGCTGAGTACGTGGGGCAAAAGGATTTGAAAGAAATCCTCGACATTGCCATCCGTGCTGCCAAAGCTCGGAGTGAGACGCTGGATCACCTCTTGCTCTACGGGCCACCAGGGTTAGGCAAAACCACCATGTCACTGATTCTGGCAACGGAAATGGGTGTTAAGTGCAAAATCACCAGTGCGCCAGCGTTGGAGCGACCCAAAGATATTGTGGGGCTACTGGTCAATCTGCAACCAGGGGATGTCCTCTTTATTGATGAAATCCATCGTCTCAATAAGGTGAGTGAGGAACTGCTGTATCCGGCAATGGAGGACTTTCGGATCGATTTGACGATCGGCCAGGGTTCCAGTGCCCGCACTCGATCGCTCAAACTCCAGCCCTTTACGCTGGTGGGTGCTACCACACGGGTGGGTGCTCTCACCTCTCCTCTGCGCGATCGCTTTGGGCTGATTCAACGCCTGCGCTTTTACGAACTCGACGAACTCACGCAAATTGTGTTGCGCACGGCAAAACTACTTACCACTCCTGTCACACCCGAAGGCGCTGCCGAAATTGCTCGACGTGCGCGGGGTACCCCTCGTGTGGCTAATCGCCTGCTGAAGCGAGTGCGCGATTATGTGCAGGTCAAAGCGCTGGGCACGATCAACCAGATGATCGCAGCGGAAGCTCTGGAACGCTTCAACGTTGACCCCTGTGGCTTAGACTGGACTGATCGCCGTTTGCTTACGGTGATGATCGAGCAGTTTAGCGGCGGCCCCGTTGGGCTAGAAACAATGGCAGCCGTAACAGGCGAAGACGCTCAGACGATCGAAGAGGTCTATGAACCCTATCTCATGCAAATTGGCTACCTCAACCGTACGGCTCGCGGTCGCATTGCCACGTCTGCCGCTTGGAAACATCTGGGCTATTCTCCACCCAATACTCAGCTTTCCGTGCTTTAGTCCTCTAAATTTAGCCCTCTAGTTTGCGAGTGAGACCAGAGTGTACATGTTGAGAAAGAAACGGTTGCTGCAATGAACCACCGTTTAACGCCATCAAATCGCTGGATAATCAGCCTGAAAAGTATCATCAAGCCTGTGCTTCGCCTTGCCTCCACAGCCTTCTGGACGATGCGAAACGACGTGTTCGATCGCAGAGGCATTGCCACTCACTACTACCTCAAAGGCAACGGCATCGAGATTGGAGCCTTACACAACCCGCTAAACGTTTCAGGCAAAGCCACCGTTCGCTATGTCGATCGCATGACCGTGACCGACCTCAAAGCCCACTATCCCGAACAGAAAGACCTGCCCTTGGTCAAAATCGATATCATGGACGATGGCGAAACACTGACCAGCATTCCTTCAGCATCGCAAGACTTTGTCATTGCGAACCACTTTCTGGAGCACTGTCAGAACCCCATTAAAGCCATCCACAGCATGTTAAGAGTGCTCAAGCCAGAGGGCATTCTTTACTTAGGCATTCCAGACAAACGCTATACCTTTGATGTTCATCGTCCCCTGACAGATATTAATCATCTGTTAAAGGACTATCGTGAAGGCGCGGAGTGGTCTCAAAAACAGCATTTTCTAGAGTGGGCAAAATTTCCCACCTTGGGGTATACCCATGAGAACGATGGAATCGACGATCCCAGGATTGAAACCGAAGCAGCCCGCTTTATGGAGCAAGACTACAGCATTCACTACCATGTTTGGACTCAGACCGAGATGCTAGAACTACTGGTAACCTTACAGAGAACCCTACAATTTCCCTTTGACGTTGAACTATTTCTTAAAAATAAGGATGAAATGGTTCTCGTTTTGAGAAAGCATCCTTAAGCTGTTCTCCCCGTTTTCTACCCGTTAACTTCGATCGCATCCTGACTATCACACGGCTTACGTTGCTGTTCATTGAGTAGCTTTATGATTCGGTTCCTTCTTGTTCTCTTCAGTATCTTGCTCTCTAGCCTCCTGCTTGGTTCGCCTGAGCTAGCACTGGCTGCTGAGCAAACGACCTCGGCTGCTACGACACCCGCCGCTACTCAACCAGAAGCAGCACCCCAGCCAGAAGCGCCGCAACCAGAAGTCTCAACAACACCCCAGTCAACCGTTCTGGACTTGTACAAACAGCTTGATGCGATCGCCGACAAGGCGTTCAAAGCCACAAACGAAGGCGATTTCCGCACCGCAGAAGAATACTGGACACAAATCATCGAAAAACTGCCGCAGACGGCTGCTGCCTGGAGCAATCGTGGTAACGCCAAAGTCAGCCAGAATAAGCTGCAAAGTGCGCTGGCAGATTACGCCAAAGCGATCGAGCTGGCACCAGATGCCCCAGACCCCTACCTCAACCGTGGAACCGCCCTTGAAGGCTTGGGTAAGTGGGATGAGGCGATCGCCGACTATAACCATGTCCTGGAACTAGACCCCAAAGACCCTGCTGCCTTCAACAATCGCGGCAATGCCAAAGCTGGACTGGGACAGTGGGAAGATGCCGCCGCCGACTATAAGCAAGCCACTCAACTTGTTAGCGATTACGCCTTTGCCAACGCCAACTATGCCCTTGCCCTGTACCAACTTGGTAAACAAGACGAAGCCGTCCGTAAGATGCGAAATCTAGTCCGCAAGTATCCCCAATTTGCCGATATGCGTGCTGCGCTCACAGCCGCCCTGTGGGCACAAGGCAAACAGGGCGAAGCCGAAAGCCAGTGGGTCTCTGCCGTAGGTCTTGACTCGCGCTACAAAGATGTGAACTGGCTCAAAAACAACCGCCGCTGGCCTCCAGAAATGGTCGCGGCGATGGAAAAGTTCTTGAAACTGAAGGCGTAGGGGAAGTGAGAGGTGAGAGGTGTCAGAATCAACTAACCCCAAACCTCTTCTGACTTCAAACTCAAAACTCAAAACTCAAAACTCAAAACTTTCCCCTCCCCCTCTCCCCTCACCAATTTCCCGATCGCCTCTACGCTCAACTCCTGCACATTACCCAACACGATCTCTGCACCTGCTTGCTCTAGCGTGTGAGCATAGGGCTGGCGATGTTCTGGGGTTTCCTGAACATGAGGCGGCAACACTCCGACCGCAATCCAACAACGATCGGGTTGAACCTGACGAGCATTGGCGATCGTGTGCATATCTGCCACTGTATCGCCCACATACAAGACGGGAGCCGTATCAGCGCCATTTAATAAGCGGATGGTTTGCAACAGTCCGGTGGGGTCAGGCTTTCCCGGTGCATCTTCCATTGCGACCAGAACGGGCGATCGTAGCCCCAGGCGTTTTTCCAGAATGTAGCGAGCTGATCCAGTCGTCGCACCGCTAAAAAAGCCCCACTGTATGCCTGCTTCCGTCAGTTGATCAAGATAGGTTGCTTGCAGCAGTAGGGGTTCCTGGCAAATGTAACCTGTCCAGTTGGTTGGATCGGAACCACGATAACGAGACTGAAAAAAGGCGACCAGTGCTTCGTAGTGAAGCGTGATGGCATTTTGAGCAGCAACATCCCGCGATTCTCTTTCAGAGACGCTACGCGAACGCCCCTGGGCTTCAAAATAGCGATACACCAATTCCTGCGAGGCTTCCCAGTCATTGTTCCAGATGCCTTCTGCCTTGAGGGCATCAATATCCCACTGAGACGGACGATATGCACCCTCGGTAAAATGCTCGACAGTATCAGCGAGCGCCCGTCGATACGACCCACCCACATCCCGGATCACCCCGTCAATGTCAAAAATGACGATCGTCCGCACGCGCTCATCAATCCGTGAAGCGTCCATCTGGTCTGCGCCTACTGCCCTCATGCTGTACTTAAAACCACCCTACACCCTACACCCTACACCCAATTCCACCACCTTGCTCTCTCGTGGCAGCTTCACAGTGACGCTGGTACTTCCCTCAACAGTGCGATAGAATTGGAAGCTGCGGAACAACATCACGCTGCAATGTAAGCAAACAGGTTGGGACACGATGGAGGTTGGGTTGTCGAAGTTTATTCTAAAAGTTCTCTGGTTAGATGAGAATGTCGCCCTGGCAGTTGATCAGGTTGTGGGGAAAGGCACAAGCCCTCTAACCTCATACTTTTTCTGGCCCCGTAATGATGCGTGGGAACAGTTGAAGACCGAGATGGAAGCAAAGCATTGGATCTCTGAAATCGATCGTGTCGAGTTGCTGAACCAGGCAACTGAGGTCATCAATTACTGGCAAGAAGAAGGCAAGCGGCGACCGATGGCAGAAGCTCAGGCAAAGTTCCCAGAAGTTACATTTACAGGTAGCGCCTAAGCGCGTGTCCTCCGTGGCGTAAGCGTACGCTCACTGCTGCTTTGCACATACAACGCTTGAACCAGTTCTAAGTGCTGATCAAGAGACTGAACCGCCCTGACTTGTAAATGATAGAGTTAGGGCGTGTTTTGTGTTGAAGCCTGGATTTGTAAGGTCTTCCACCTCTTTTACAAGAGGCGTGTAGTCACTGATGACGCTAGGCTCTACGGTAGATAGCAGTAGACTCTACGAAAAATCACGCACCGAGGCAAATAAATTTGAGACTTTGGTCATGATTTGCTACGGTTTATGAAAGTTAGTAACGCATTGTTTATATTTCTCTGCGGTATAAATTAATTTTGGCGGCTTGATAATTTTGTTTAGGCAGGTAGCTTCATGACCATGACCATTACGCCCGATCAGGTAGAGCGGATTGTTTGGAACCAGCATCATGATCCGTTTGAGGTGCTGGGTCCTCATCCCTTCGAGAAAAATGGTCAACCTGCCTGGATGGTGCGAGCCTATCAGCCAAATGCCGATGCTGTCTGGGTTGTGCTTCCAGAACTGCGGGAAGAATATCCCATGCAGGCAACCCACCATCCCCACTTTTTTGAATGCATCCTTGACGTTGCCGAACTTACGAACTACCAATTTCGCTTGAAGGAAGGTGAACACGAGCGGTTTATTTACGATCCCTACGCGTTTCGATCGCCCTACCTGACCGACTTTGATATCCACTTGTTTGCAGAAGGCAACCATCACCGAATCTACGAGAAGATGGGTGCCCATGTGACGACGATGAATGGAGTGCAAGGCGTTTACTTTGCGGTCTGGGCACCGAATGCACGAAATGCGTCTGTGTTAGGAGACTTCAACCATTGGGATGGTCGTAAGCATCAGATGCGCAAGATTGGGGATGGCATCTGGGATCTCTTTATCCCAGAAGTGAGTGCTGGCGATTCTTATAAGTACGAAATCAAAAACCAAGACGGCCACATTTACGAAAAATCTGATCCCTACGGCTTTCAACAAGAGCCACGACCGAAAACAGCCTCGATCGTCACCGACCTGGATACCTATGCCTGGAACGATGATGCATGGATGGAGCACCGCCGCCATAACGAACCGCTCACCCAACCGATTTCTGTCTATGAATGTCACCTGGGTTCCTGGTTACATGCGGCTTCTAGTGAACCTGCTTTGCGGTCGAACGGTGAGTCAGAACCCGTTGTGGTTGTCTCTGAACTCAAGCCTGGAGCAAGATTCCTGACCTACCGGGAACTCGCTGCTAAACTCATTCCTTACGTAAAGGAGTTAGGCTTCACACATATCGAACTACTGCCCGTTGCAGAACACCCCTTCGACGGTTCATGGGGCTACCAGGTGGTAGGACACTTCGCCTGTACCTCTCGCTTTGGCAGTCCGCAAGACTTTATGTACTTTGTGGATCAGTGCCATGCCAATGGTATCGGGGTCATTGTAGATTGGGTTCCGGGTCACTTTCCCAAAGATGGGCATGGACTGGCCTTCTTTGATGGTACCCATCTTTACGAACACGCTGATCCCCGCAAGGGTGAGCATAAAGAGTGGGGCACCCTGGTCTTTAACTACGCTCGTAACGAAGTACGCAATTATCTGGTTGCCAATGCGCTGTTCTGGTTTGATAAGTATCACATTGACGGCATTCGGGTAGATGCAGTGGCATCGATGCTCTACCTCGACTATTGCCGCGAACCGGGCGAATGGGTTGCCAACCAGTACGGTGGGCGTGAGAACATCGAGGCGGCAGACTTTCTCCGTCAGATGAACCACGTCATCTTTAGCTACTTCCCTGGCGTGCTGTCGATCGCCGAAGAATCAACGTCCTGGCCGATGGTTTCCTGGCCCACCTACGTGGGTGGTTTGGGCTTCAACCTGAAGTGGAATATGGGCTGGATGCACGACATGCTGGACTACTTCCACATGGACCCCTGGTTCCGTCAGTTTCACCAAAACAACGTCACCTTCAGCATGTGGTATAACCACAGCGAAAACTTCATGCTGGCGCTTTCCCACGATGAGATTGTGCATGGCAAGAGCAATATGCCTGGGAAAATGCCCGGTGATGAGTGGCAGAAGTTTGCGAACTTGCGCTGCCTGTACTCCTTCATGTACACGCATCCAGGTAAAAAGACACTCTTCATGAGCATGGAGTTTGGGCAGTGGAGCGAATGGAATGTGTGGGCCGATTTGGAGTGGCACTTGCTTCAGTATGAAACGCACCAACAGCTGAAGCAATTTATGTCGGTGCTAAACGAGCTTTATCGCAGTGAACCTGCGCTATACACTCAGGACTTTGGGCAAGAGGGGTTTGAGTGGATCGACTGTAGCGATAATCGCCACAGCGTTGTTTCCTTTATCCGCCGAGCCAAGGAATCAGATGAGTTTGTCATCGTGGTGTGTAACTTCACCCCCCAGCCTCACTCTCACTACCGGGTCGGTGTACCAGAACGCGGCTTCTACACCGAGTTGTTAAATAGCGATTCGCGCGAGTATGGCGGCAGCAATATGGGCAACTTGGGCGGCAAGTGGACGGATGATTGGGCGTATCACAATCAGCCCTACTCTATCGACCTGTGTTTGCCGCCCTTGGGTACGTTGATTTTGAAGCTCGATCGCGTGAAAACCCAAAAAGCGCTACAAGGCGTGAATGATTAGTAGCCAGGACTTACGCATTTGATCAAAACCTGGAGGTTTAAGCAGCGACCTTTGGTGCTGATGCTTGATTCCTGGTTCAAACCTCGGAGGTTTGAACCAGCCCTAATAGCAATACTTCCCATCCTGCATGGTTGAGTGTTCACTGCCTGTGCGGATGGCTCCTAGCAGGGTTGATACAACCACACAGCGCTTGGCTTTCCCGCCATTCTTGTTAGAAAGGGTCAGCCGTCCTAGCTGCCCGTTGACGTGTCCTTCGTGGTCAAACTGCACTCTACGAACGCCACCTGATTGCTGTAGCGTTGTTTCGGCATCCAGTTGAATCGCAGAGTCCAGGCTGCTCCACGCTGAGGCGATCGGGGTGGCGTTGACTGCATGCACGGCCCATTGCACCACACCGTTCCTCTCTTGGAAGCTGGCTTGCCAAACAATCTGGTTATGTTTGGCATGACTTTGAGCATCGCGCATGGCTTGCAGCACACGCTCTTGCCCAGCGTTAAGGCGTTGCGTGTTCATGAGAACAGCCCATCCGGGAGCCATCATAGCAAAGAGAATGCTGATGATGAGGACAGTCACGATCAGTTCAAGCATTGTAAACCCCTGGGTGAATGAGCGTGTTTTGAGTTTTGAATCAGTTGCGATCGTGCGTTGACGGTCAACAGGGTCAAGGGCGTTAGCTTCGGTAGAAAGGGCGTTGCGTTGATGAAACATGACAGTGACAGTAGATACAGGTTGATGCATGCGCAGCTACAGCTAAGCTTCGCTTATTTAAGATTTCCCAGAGAATTTAGGGCTGTAACGCTTTGCTTTGCCATTTGCCGGATCGGTGCCTCATTCCGGTGTAGTCAGCTTGAATGTTCGTTACAATTCCGCCAGCAGCCTGGGAAAGCCTGCATGATGAACCTGTGGCACGCTGGCTAAAGGACTGGATATGCGTCAGCACAAATGGTTTGCCCTCAAGCCAGGCCCATTATTAGAAAAACGATTGAGAATGGTGCAGCGATCGACTGTCCATTTACCCATTCAATTGCGATCGCTTCGACGCTGGTACATCAGACGATCACCCTGGAGTTTGATACTGACTGTTGTTGTGCTGTGTTTGGTTGTGCGCTCGCTACCTTATGTCGCTCCCATTCGTGCAACTGCCCTGGAGCAAGACCAGCAGGCGATTGCGTTTACCGATCGCAACGGGCTACCGCTGGGCACAGTTCTTACCCGCAACCAGGAACACACGGTCACTGTGCCTCTCACGCAGGTCTCGCAGCCCTTCCAGCAGGCGATCGTCGCCGCAGAGGATGGGCGATTCTATCGGCATGGGGCACTGGATGGGCGGGCGATCGTCCGTGCTGTTTTGGAAGCGATGCAAGCCCGTCAGGTGGTTAGCGGAGCTTCTACCATCACCATGCAGCTTGCCCGGATGTTGGAGCCATCACCCCGCACCCTATCAGGAAAGGCCAAGGAGATCTGGACATCCTGGCGGCTGACGGCTGGCATGAGCAAAGCCGAAATCCTGCAAGCGTATGTGAATCGTCTACCAATGGGCGGCAACATCTATGGCATTGAAGCCGCCGCCCGCATTTACTTCGGCATTCCTGCCAGTGATTTGAATGTGGCGCAGGCCAGTTTGCTTGCAGGGTTGCCCAACGATCCCAATCGCCTCAATCCTTACGATCGCTGGCAAGCCCTCAAAAGACGGCAAACCTATGTGCTTAGTCGAATGGTGCACGATCGCTACCTGACCCGTGCGGAAGCCGATCGCGCCCTTCAAGAAGAACTCGCGCTCCAACCACGGCAACAAGGTCTTATTGCAGCGCCACACTTCTTGTTCTGGCTGGCTGAGCAGCGATCGACCCATCCAGTGCAAGTGCGTACAACGCTCGATCGTCCTTTACAACAATTTGTCGAAGCTCAGGTACAGCATGTCGTTCAAGCGCTGGCACCGCATAACGTACATCATGCAGCGGCTCTGGTGCTCGACAACCACTCTGGTGATGTGCTGGCATACGTCGGTTCGCCCAACTATTTTGCGGATGCTCAAGGGGGACGCAATGACGGTGTACAGGCGTTACGTCAACCCGGCTCCACGCTGAAGCCCTTCCTGTACGAACTGGCGTTAGAGCAGCGATCGATTCGCCCAAATACAGTTCTGGCTGACATCCCCACTCGTTACGCCATTCCTGGTGCCAAGCTGTATACCCCCTCCGACTATAGCGAAACCTTTCAAGGCCCTGTACGCGTGCGAGTAGCACTGGCAAATTCTCTCAACGTCCCAGCCGTGCGAGTGTTGGAGAAAGTGAGCGTGAAGGCGTTCCTCGATCGCCTTCATCAGCTTGGCTTTACCCACCTGACCCAAACCCCTGACTATTACGGGTTGGGTCTAGCGCTGGGTGGTGGTGAAGTCAGCCTGTGGGAGTTAGCGCGGGCGTATTTGGTTTTGGCAAATGGGGGAGAGGCGATCGGCTTAAGGGGAGAGACAGAAGCCAGGAGGCAGGAGGCAGGAGTCAGAATTTTCCTTGCTTCCCCTGCCCCCTCTGCTCCTCCTGCTTCCCCTGCTCCTCCTGCTTCCCCTGCTCCTCTTGCTTCCTCTTCTCCCTCCTGGTCTCTCATCACCGATATGCTCAGTGACTCCCATGCTCGCGCGAAAGCGTTTGGAGTCGATTCGCTGCTCAGTTTGCCGTTTCCCACAGCCGCTAAAACGGGCACTTCATCAGATTTTCGAGATACCTGGACGGTTGGCTTTACAAGGGATTACACCGTTGCGGTATGGGTCGGCAATTTTGATGGCGACCCGATGCGACAGGTTTCCGGCGTGACAGGTGCGGCTCCACTGTGGAATCGCATTATGCTGCATTTGCATGAACATCAGGAGCCGGGTGCTTTTCCACCCCCGCTGGGAATGATCAAGCGTTCCATCTGCGCCTTATCGGGTGCCCGTCCTACGCCTGCTTGCCCAGTGGTTGTGCAGGAATATTTCGAGCCACAGGATTTGGGTGAGTACGATCGCCAGCCCGATCCCTTCTACCAAACGGTGACGGATAGTAAGGGAAAGCAAACCGATCGCCTCAAACTGCCGCCTGAATACAACGAATGGCTGGCAATGCAGCCAGCGCTGCCAGCCGCAACGAATGGCTTGAGAATTCTTTCGCCCCGCAATGGTGATGTCTTTTTATTGGATGCTGGAGGAACTGACTCGGCTCAGCGGCTTCAGTTCAAACTGACACGCCCATCAGCTCAGACAGTTGAATGGCGGCTCAATGGGCAATTGCTGCCTCCCCAAACTGCTGACTCCGTTTTTTGGGTGCCGAAGCCGGGAAGCTGGATTTTGGAGGTGAAAAGTGGTGGTGAGAGCGATCGCGTCAGTTTTACTGTGCAAATGGCAGAAAGCAGAAGCACACGCAAAGGCTTCTCGATCGCCCAATAGTAAAAGTGGTGCACCGGATTGCCTCTAGAGTGAGATAACCAGTTGACGAATCTTTTCTGCGGTTGCAGGTGCTAGCAGTACGCCGTTGCGGTAATGTCCCGTTGCCAGCAGTACATTACTGTAGCCGGGGAGGTGTTCTACGATCGGAGCAGGGCGGCCTTCAGGACGGGGACGTAAGCCTGACCAGGCACGGACGATCGTCGCATCGGCAAGCCTGGGACAAAACGCGATCGCCTGCTGCATCACGGTATCTAAGGCAGCGGCATTGGGTAGCGGGGTGGATGAGTCGAGCGGGAACTCTACTGTTGCACCAACCCAGTAGTCTCCGCCACTGATCGGCACGATATGAACATCTTCACCTGTAATGACAGGCTGCAACTCTGATTTCAGGGCTTTTGGTAAGCGTACATGCATGGCTTGACCTAACACCGGGCGAATATCCACAGTTTGCTGAAGCGAGGCTGTGAGCGGTGTTGATCCTAAGCCTGCGGCAATTACCAGCCAATCGATCGCCAACGTTCCTGCAGTTGTTTGCACCTGCTGACATGCTCGCAACGTGGACTCATCTACCCGATCACACGGCTCTACGCCAACTACAGCCGTATCAAATTGAAACATCACGCCTTTTTGGGCTGCTGCTGCCACCAATGCCTGAGTGAGCGCTGTTGGATCAACCTGCCGATCGTGTGGCGAATAAATTGCTGCCGTGATCCGCTCTAAATTCAGTTGCGGGTAGGTAGCTGCGATCTGGGCGCGATCAAGCATCTCTAGCTGCCACCCCTGCGATCGCCGGATGTCTACCAGATAGTGCCAACGCTCCAACGGCTCGTCTTCAAAGCAAAGCCGCAAAATGCCCTGTCGATTGAACCAGATGGGCTGTCCCGTCAACGCTTCCAGTTCAGGCACCCAGGTATTGTAGCGATCGATCCCCGTGAGGCGCATCCGCAAATTGTTGCCCTTAACTTTCTGGCTAACGGCTCCCATTAGAACCCCCAGCGCGGCTCCTGTGGCAACCTGGGCGGGCTGGTAGCGCTCGATGACCGTGATCGATAGCCCCTCAACCTGACTTAACTCATAGGCGGTTGCGGCCCCCACAACGCCGCAACCGATGATGACAACATGAGTCATGGATTACCGAAAACGCCAAACACTATTTGCTCGCTGCCAGTGCTTGAGTGACATCAGCTAACAAACCCTCGCAGGCATCAAACAGCAAGTCGATGACCTGGTTAAACCCTTCGGTGCCGCCATAGTAGGGATCGGGCACCTCTCGCAGGGCGTGGCGAGTGCAGTAATCGCACATAAGCTGCACCTTGTGGCGATACTTGCCGCCTAGATCAAGGGCACAGATGTCTGCAAGATTCTCTCGATCCATTGCCAAAATGCGATCGAAGGTCTCAAAATCAGCTCTAACGAACTGTCGCGCATTGCCACACAGAGTAATCCCTTGCTTTTGAGCCGCGATCGTCATCCGTCGATCGGGCGAACTCCCAATGTGATAGCCTGCCGTGCCTGCGGAATCACAAACAATGCGATCGCTCAAATCTGCTTGAGCAATCAAGTGATTCATGATGTTCTCCGCTGAGGGCGATCGACAAATATTACCAAGACAAACAAATAGCAGCTTGTAGGGCATTGTCTGTGCCAGTATCGTTCACTCATAATAGTCAATACAGCCTCAAAGTGCGACCTGACGCGGGAGACGGAAGGGATGAGATTACTCAACGCAAAGCTTCGTGTCATCATTTGACATCGCCTCCCGTGTCAGGCTTAGCAAAGCCAGGGAACGTTACATTCCCGGTAGATTGAGTCCACCCGTTAGCTCTTCCATCCGCTCTCGCATCGTGGTGGTGGATTTGTTGTAGGCATCCTTCATGGCTGCCGTCACCAAATCGGAAAGCACTTCTGCACCTTCACCGAGAACATCAGGCGAAATGGTGACGCTAAGGGGTTCTTGGTTGCCACTCAGCACAACCTTGACCAACCCACCACCAGATTCACCTTCAATTTCCATCTGTTCCAGTTCTTCTTGAAGCCGTCTGGCTCCTTCTTGAACCTGTTGTGCTTTTTTGAAGGCTTCCGTCAGCTCTTTCATTTTGCCGAGACCGAAGCCAAATCCCTGTCCTTGTGACATAACGTATAGCGGGTTGCGAATTTAAGTGTAAGTAGTCGTGGTTCCATTATGACATCGCGCATCCAGGCAACATCATTATTTTGCAAAATACAGCAGTCAGCTTTTTAGCCTTTAGCCTTCATCCCTTATCATTCTGCCTTCTGTAACGCTTCGTAGTCACTGCTACTTATTCGGCTGTAGAAGCTATCGATTTCTTAAGAGAAGCCCAAGTGAAAGAGTTATTTTGCTAAAACTGTCTCACAATGATCGCTATCAGGCAGTAGTAATGGGTAGCAGTTACAATGCCAACGAATCCTCTGTTCTATCCAATTAGCGATTCAGCCCGTACCTCGAATCTGCATGATCAGATTCAGATTGCCCTTGCGATCGCCGAGCGTACCGTTTTGCAGTCACTCCTCGAAAATTGCATTCCCACGTTGGCGAAAGGGCAGCATATTCGTACAATTTCAACGCAAGTCGGCGTGCCAACGGGCAATCAGCTAACGGCTGACGGCGTTGTGCATTTTGAATCGATGCAATGCCGACTGGTAGAGCCTGGAGAACCGATCGGGCTTTCGGCATCGAGTCATAACCGAACCATTGATAGCCGAGAAATGGCAAGATTGACCCAGCATGAGTCGGATATGCAAACCCTGGGAAACAATCTGCCACTAGCACTTACCGTTTCTCTGCTGGGTGAGTCTGGCTTTCGCTCAGAGCAGATTGATGAAATTTTGCACTTACCGTGCAATGCCTGGCATAAGTCCTGGTGGTATGCGATCGACGCCGGGGGCAACTTCACCATGCCCTTTTTACGCCAGATTCGTACCTTGCGCTTTCCTGATGGCACCTTTACCCTTCAGTACAAAGACTTTTTTGAGCAAAATAATCCCAACTGTTTTATCAGTACGGCGCAGAGGGTATTGGTATTGATTAAGCCTGATACTCAGAGCTTTGGTGAGACGTTGCGGCAAATTAACTACCAGCGTGAAGCACTAGGCGTTCAACAGGCGATTTTAATTTGCAGTACTATTTCAGATCTAGAAGCGCAAGGCTTTATTAACCAGGGAATCAGTATTTATCCGGCGGTTGAGCTGATTTTGCCGACGCAATCTAATTGCGTTCACTGTGGGCGTAAGGAATGTGCCATGAATGGGGCGGAAGATTCCCCGGTTGCCTTGTGCTATGGCTTTTTACCAGAAAGTGAGTTTGTTTAGCTAGCATAACCAGTAAAGCGCGCGATCGATGACTCTGGATGTCGATGGCAACTGATGCTTGTGGCTGGTGTGTGCCCAGTTTGTTAGCTAAATGGCTAGCGCTCACGTGCCTGTGATTCACTTGCCTAGATCGATGACTGAAGTCTCTTTTGATGAGCCATTGACCTGGGCTAAGCTCAGCGTATGGTGAGAGCAGTAGAACGGTGCAATACGTCGAAAAAGGAAAACGCATGGAATTAGCGACAGACTTAAACAGCCAGGTGCTTAAAGTCGGAGTGCATGAAGTTGGCATCAATGGCAATTGCTGGTATGCAGTGGGTTGGGCTGATCAACTTAAGTCTGGTGAGGTGATGCCTGTTACCATTTGGCACCAAGCGATCGCGGTCTACCGTGACGCTTCTGGGCAACTGCACGCGCTCGAGGATGCCTGTCCGCATAAAGGGGTCGCGTTGCACAAGGGTAAAGTACAGGGCGATTTGCTGGCTTGTCGTTATCACGGCTGGGAATTCAACGGTGATGGGCAGTGTGTGAACATCCCCTACCTACCGGAGGGTCAAAAGCTGCCCTGCGCTCAGGTGAAGTATTATCCTGTGCAGGCAAAATATAATCTCATCTGGCTTTTTCCAGGCGATCGCACGCTGGCTAAAACGAAAGCACTGCCAGAGATTCCTGAATTTGACGATCCTGATTGGCTCATGGTTCCGAGCACCGCTTACTTTCAAGCACATTTTTCTTTCTGCAATGAGAACTCGGTAGATTTATTTCACGGCTTTTTGCACGAACACCAGCAAGGCTGGTTTGATCCGGTACTTACTCGCTTGCAAGAGACAGAATCAACTGTCAAAGCTGAGTTTCAAGTTTCTTATAAAGGCCGTTTGGCAAAATTCTTGGGCTTGAGTGCACACGCCAACCAGGTGGCAACGCAGCCAGTAGTTGTGGAATACCAATACCCCCACTTTTCTTGCAAACTGCAAACGATGTCCTCTAACTACATGATGCGCCTGCCCGTGAGTGCGACCGAAAGCCGCTCTTTTGTGTTCTTTTTCTTTAAGCTGCGTTTGCCACATTGGGTGTTGAAACCGCTGGAGCCAGCGCTAAGAGTGCTATTGCGACGATTGCTGATACTACAGTTTCTGGCGCAGGATGTCGAAATGGTTGAAAGCGAACAACTCAACTACCTCAAAGATCCTGAATGGCGCAGGGTAGAAATTAATCCCGCTGTGTTTGCCGTCCAGCGCTTAATGGTGCGGCAATACATGCAATTTATTGAGGCACAAACGGTGCATTCAAGCTCGATTGCATCAACCCATTCAACGAAAGGCTCTTCTTCAAAGAAGCAAAGCCCTACCGCGATCGGTGTTTCATCTGATGCGGTGCGATCGTAATTTCATCGTTTTACAGAGTCTCTTAAATAGACAATTAATTGTGTTAATCATCACACACTTTTTAAGCTGGAATCCTTCCTCTGATTGAAAGCAGCAACAGTCATCGTCGTTAAACTAAAGCTGTTCAACTGTTAATTCACCACTTGATTATGGCAAGACAAAACAGCCAGCCTAATTTTTTCGTTCGGTACCTTTCGCTTGCGCCTATTCTTGCAGTTATTGCAACCTCTGTGGCAATTTCTACCTGGGCCGTTTTTAATTTCTATTTCCCGGATTTGCTGTTTCATCCAATGCCATAGTACAAAAACGGCTGCATGCGTTGACTTTTTGCTATACCTTCTGAAACCTAAATCCAGTCGTTCTTACCTCCATTTAGACGTGAGAGGATGTCTGAGAAGTGTCAGAGACGCTGCCTTCGCCCCCTCAATCCCCCAATTCTGGGGGACTTCCACCTCAGAACCCCTCAAATTTGGGGGGCAGGGGGGCGGTTCGGGTAGGCATTCATACCTTTTAAGACATCCTCTGAGAACTGCTGAGTTTTTCTTTTAAGCAGCTTCTAAAAGAGTATTTATAAGCGAACGATCGCTGCCTCTGAAATGTAGTGCCGATGGTAATGGTCAAACAACCTTTTGGTCAGTTCTTGATGCTGCCGTTTGAAGAGAATTGGACTTAGCGTTACTTTTTTCTAAATCATTTTCGGCTCGTTACCAGGTTCCTGCTTTGCTCGTTTCTGCTTTCCGCTTTTAGAAAGAAGCTGGAGCTTGCTTGAATCAAATACTAAGCAAGAGCTTGGCATTCAGAAGCGATCTAGGGCAAAAAGCTGGAGCTTGATCACTAGAACAGAGCCAGAAGACGCAAGAGCAATCTTTGCCAGATTGATTCTAGCTGCGCGATCGCGTTGCAAGATGATTTGTGTGCAAACGCTAAAAATTGTTAGCAAAGCGCTGATAAAAGGAATTTGTTTGCTAACCTGAATACGCTTTCGCTGCGAATAATTAATTTTAAAGGTACGATCAGGCTATGACTACACCCGATCATTCGACACCAGATATCACTCAGTTTGATATTAGTCTCATTGATGAACCACATGCATTTGCCAAAATACCTGGTTATTACATTAATAGTACCGCTGCGATTAATATTGAAGATAATCCCGTAGCAACAGATAGTGCGTTGGTCGTAGCCAAAATTAGAGCCATTGCTGATTATTTAATTGCGAGTAGTGAGCCACAAGTGATCATTTCAATTCATGGCTATGGTACTCAGCGATCGGATGCCCAAAAGCGATACCAAAAAATCCACAACCATGCTGCGACAATTTGCAGCCCACAGTCCTCTATTTTTCTAGGCTATCTTTGGCCTTCTGAAAAGCCAACGGGCGATCCTTCCATTAATAGCTCGTTAAAAACAAAACTAGGAGATGCGATTAATGCTCTGCCAGTTTTACTCAGTGGCCTGATTGGCGGCAGCTTTATTTTGAGTGTTATCACAACCATCTTGCTCTTTAAAACAATTGGATTGAATGCACTGTTAACACCAGTCTTAATTGTTTCACTGCTCACGTTTGCGATCGTGCTTGCGCTCATACTGTTAAGGCTTTTGACTTACTTTAGAGACAATTACCGCGCAACAAACTATGGCGTTTTAGATTTAGTTGAACTCATTCGACAGCTCGATCAAGCCGTTTCTGAAAAATTGGATTTAACAGAGCCGCTCAGTAAAGATCGACGCATTAAACTTTCCTTTATTGGTCACAGCATGGGCTGTTTTATTGTCACTAATACAATTCGGATTCTTTCTGATGTGTTTGACACAAGCTCGATCGCGCAGAATCCTCCTAGTGAAATCGGTCGTGTCTTTTCACTGGGTCGCTTAGTGCTGGTTGCCCCTGATATTCCAGCCGAGTCGATTATGCCGAGACGGGCAAACTTTTTGCGATCGTCCTTGCGGCGTTGCGAAGAAGCCTATGTTTTTAGCAATGAAGGTGATTTGGCTTTAAGGCTTGCATCAACGGCGGCTAATTACTTTAGCTTTCCAGCCAGAAAACGTTCTAGCGGCTATCGCTTAGGAAACGTCACCGCAAAACATTTTCAAGATGAACATGATCATACCAATCAAGCGTTAGGAGAAGATGCCTATGGCATTATTAATCTTAACAACGGGAAGCCAGAGCCACCGTTCAAATGTTTAGAAGTGCGAGCGTCTGATCGAGAACATCAAAGTCTCGAAGAACTGAGAGATGGTAAGGTGCAAACGGAGGCTATACCGGGTGCTCAAGGCGATGTGATTGCTGACGTCTTCACCTATTTTGATTGCACCGACTATGTTGATTTTCAGGACGATTTGAAGGAGTCGGAAGCAGCCGATCAGCCACGTGGAGTTGTTAGCTTTGCCCTGAGAAAAGCCGCACTAAATTTGCTGGATTACGCCTTGCTAAATTTTTCATATTTCAAGCAGAGTCTTGGGTTTGGTGGCGTTAATGTACATGGTGGCTATTTTAGCGGCAAGTGGAGCCAGCAAATGATTTACGGACTCGCTTTTCTGGGCTTTCGAGAGTTTTTACTATCCCTTCCTCAAGAGTCGGCATCTGATCAGAAGTCTCCTGACGCGATGAAGACTCGGCTGGCCGATCTAGCGACGCAGTGCCAACAAAAAGGGATTCAAGTCGTGCTTGCGCCCATTCGTTACGAAAAAGACATCTTAGGTAAGCAACCGTTGCCAGCTTCAAGCAAGCAGTCACCCCTCTAAGCACCCTTTAGAACTATCAATTCTCATATCATTTGCTGTGCGCTAAAACAAAGGTAGCTAGCGAGATGCGTTAGCACCTGAGAGGATTGATAGATCAATATGGAAGACTCAACCTACGCGATTTTTCTGGCTTTTGGGCTGCTTTGGGTTGTGATGGGTGGTGCTGCTGTTGTTGCCATGATGAAAGCCGATGGTCAACCGATTCGTTTAGATAAATGGGGGTTGGTTGTGGTGGTTCCGATCGTCATCCCCCTCATCATTGCGTTTGCATTCGCCTTCTTTGCCCTTTATCACTAGGGAATTTGGGCAGCGATCGCGGAGCTTGCCCAGCATTGCAATTGAATCGCTTTATGAGCATTGATATTGATGTCATACCTACTCTTGATCAATTTTTTACTTGGGCTAACCTCAAGTCTCAACTACTTGCAATGCCTCTAAGCAATAATGCCGCTATGCTTCTTGGTCAGAATCCAAAATTACGTGTATTGAGAACCAAGCAAGAAGTCGAAAATGAGCAAGCAGTATTACCAAGCAATTATTACTATTTTCAATTGACGCGCGAGAATACTCTAATTTTGTGTTGCGATAATAACGCTGAAACCTATACAGACGAGCAAGAACACTTAGAAAATTTCGGTCGAAACCTCAATACGGACGATCGCTTGTACCTATCACAGCGTTGAAAAAGTTTAGGTTACGGATACGCTGTGAGTAGTGGAGGTGGTCGTACAGAAGGAGAACTTGCTCTACTCGTTGCGATTGCTGAATCGATCGCTCGGCTATCAAGTGATTTTATTCTCATTCAGAATAACGGAGTATTTAACCTTTCTCTTGGCTGCTACTCACCTAATGAGTTTGCTTCATGTGTACCACTTTCCTAAAAAGTATTAGCTATATCTCGTGTGTTCTAGAAGCTTTTTTTAAGATGAACTAAAAGCTTCTTACAAGAAAGCAAGACGAATAGACATAATTCAATGACTCAAATCCAACTCCTTTAGAATCATCTAATTGATAGCGTACAGACTTACTTACCTAATAATTTCACTAACCCAATACCGCCAAAATACAGTCCAATGACGGCTCCACCGAGGAGGCTTTGAGTGAGCGGATCGGTAGAGGGCGTGAGAACGGCACCCAGGATGGCGGCTCCCAAAAGAACATAGCGCCAACCGGAGAGCATCTGTCGGGATGAAACGATGCCCAGCAGACCGAGGAGCATTTGGATGATGGGAATCTGAAAGGCAAGTCCAGTGCTGAACATGAGTAGTAGAACAAACTCAAAGTAACGATCGATCGACCACAGTTGCTCCACGACATCTGCCCCGTAGGAGATGAAGAAGTTGAGTGCGGCGGGAATGAGCGCGATGTAAGCAAAGAAGAGACCACCCACAAACAGAAAACTAGAGCCAAAAACGATCGGCGCTAGCAGTTTGCGTTCGCGTCGAGTTAGACCCGGCAGGACAAAGGCAATGATTTGATACAAGATGACCGGGCTAGCCAGCAAAATGCCGCTATATGCGGCGACCTTCATCGAAACAAAGAAATATTCTCCTGGTGCAAGCTGAAGAAACTTGACTGCTCCAGCGGGCACTTCCAGCAGTTGCACAATCTGCTTGACAAAGAAAAAGCAGCCCACAATGCTTACCGCTACAGCAATCAAGGCATAAAAAATCCGTTGCCGCAGTTCTTCCAGATGGTCAAACAGGGACATTTCCACATCGTCAAGTAAGTCCTCGTCTGCGATGACATCGGTATCTGTGGGTGCGCTCAGGCCACGATCGTCCGCAGAACTTGTGTCAAGGACGAAATCTGGCTGGGGTGATGTCTCTAATTCCGAAGGAGCCGTCATGGGTTCGCGTCTGTCCGTAGGTCTGTTCACTATTGTATCTGGGGAAGTGGGGGGAGAGGCTTGAAGAGTTTTGAGTTTTAAGTTGCAAGAGAGGAGTGAGGAGTTAATGCGCTTTTAGCCTTTAGCCTTTCACTCCCCATTCCCCATTCCCCACTCTCTACTCCTTTCCTAACCCCCTCCACCTAAATTGTCTCGATCGACAACAATGTGAGATTCTGAGATCAGATTCAGTGGGACAACGGAGTCTGAAGAACATGACATACGATCGCATCGCAGAAAATCGAAATCGGACAGTCGTAATCACAGGCGCATCATCGGGAGTAGGGCTATACGCTGCGAAGGCCCTTGCCGCACGCCCTGATTGGCATATTGTGATGGCGTGCCGTGATGTAGCAAAGGCTGAGCAGGTGGCCCAGCAGGTGGCAATACCGCAAGACAGCTACTCGATCCTGCATATTGATGTTGCTTCATTGAATAGTGTGCGGCAGTTTGTCACTGCGTTTAGGGAAACGGGGCGATCGCTGGATGCTTTGGTCTGTAATGCGGCCATCTACATGCCATTAATTAAAGAGCCATTACGCAGTCCCGAAGGATATGAGTTGACCGTTGCGACGAATCACCTGGGGCATTTTCTCCTCTGCAACCTGCTGCTTGATGATCTCAAGCACGCCGCCTCTGGCAACCCACGCCTCATCATTTTGGGTACGGTGACGCACAACCCGGACGAATTGGGTGGCAAGATTCCACCACGTCCCGATTTGGGTAATTTACAGGGCTTTGCAGATGGGTTTAAAGCGCCCATCACGATGATTGACGGCAAAAAATTTGAACCTGTCAAGGCGTACAAAGACAGCAAAGTGTGTAACGTACTGACTATGCGCGAACTGCATCGGCGCTACCACGAGTCCACAGGCATTACCTTTAGTTCCCTCTACCCTGGCTGCGTGGCAGATACGCCTCTTTTCCGTAACCACTACCCGCTGTTTCAAAAACTCTTCCCGTGGTTCCAGAAGAACATTACAGGTGGTTATGTGTCTCAAGAGTTGTCAGGCGAACGGGTCGCGATGGTGGTTGCCGATCCCGAATACAGCCAGTCGGGTGCTTACTGGAGTTGGGGCAATCGCCAGAAGAAAGACGGCAAGTCGTTTGTGCAAAAAGTATCGCCCCAAGCACGGGACGACGAAAAAGCAGATCGCCTATGGGAACTGAGCGCCAAACTGGTTGGGTTGGCGTAAGAAGCGAGTGCTTTGGGTTGGCGCAAGCCTGAACTGACTAAACTGGCGTAAGATGCGGGCAACCCGTGCTGGTTGTAGCGCGCGACACGCAGGGGTGCTCAAGAATAAGCCGTGAATGTGGTGAAATGAGCTGAACTCGGACAAAGGCAGTATGGATTGCACTCATAACCATTGGTTCATCGTCTGTACTGCGTCGCTACTTCTACTCAGTGGCTGTAGCTCGGCTCTACCCATCCACCCTGATAAGAAGGTGACGATCGCAAACGTGGAAGCGGCGATCGACCCCCAACCTACACTTCAGCCATCAGTTCAGCTTGCTCAAACGGCCAAGCCGTTAAAGCTAACGCCCCATCACATTACCCTGGCAACGGGCAAAACCTTTAACCTGAACCTACCCGCCGACTTGCAAATACACGTGGCGGTGCAGGGCTTAAAGCGAGTCCGGTTTATGGCAAAAAGTCCGGACGATCGGATCTTTGTGACCGACATGTTTGATTTAACGGATAACCGCAACGGTAAAGTTTATATTCTTGATGGGTTCAACCCTAAAAGCGGCACATTTCGCCAAACGACAACGTATTTGACGGGGTTACGCAATCCCAACAGTGTGACGTTTTATGTTGCCCCAGACGGAAAGCAGTGGTTGTACCTCGCCCTGACCGATCGCCTTGTTCGCTACCTTTACCGTAATGGTGATCATGCACCGTCCGAGCGACCACAAATGCTAGCTCGCTTCCCAGACTATGGTCTGAGCTACAAATATGGCGGCTGGCATTTGACTCGTACCGTGACGATCGGGGCTAACCAAAAAGTTTATGTTGCTGTAGGTAGCAGTTGTAACGCTTGCGAGGAGAAAGAATCGGTGCGAGCGTCAATTCTAGAAATGGATGCAGACGGCCAAAATCAACGCCAATTTGCTAGGGGGTTACGCAACGCAGTGGGCCTTAAGTGGGTGAACGGGCAACTATTTGCCACCAATATGGGGGCTGATCACCTTGGCGACAATAAGCCAGAGGAAACGTTTTACCCCATTAAGGCTCAACAAAACTACGGCTGGCCCTACTGCTTCCAATATCGATCGCGGATTTATGCCGATGACCAGTTCAAGCAGTCGGCTAAGAAGGTCAACTGCGGTACCGTGCCATTGGCTGCTGCAACATTTGCTGCTCATAGCGCCCCATTGGGTCTGGAATATTTTGGGCTTGGCTCGATCGAACCTGTGCAAAACGCGTTTCTCGTTGCGCTTCACGGTGGTTCTAAAAAGAGCTTGCAGCGAGGGTATCGAGTCGATCGTATCCAGTCGGGCAAAGCCCCTGAAGCGTTTATTACGGGCTTCCTGCAAAATGGCGTGATCTACGGTAGACCCGTCGATTTATTGAGTGTCGGCGCAGATGGGTTCTTCTTAACCGATGATTATGCTGGAGTTATCTACTACGTCTCTAAAAACACTTCATCAAAGGATTGATTGGGGTCAATCGATCTCAAGCTCTCTCATTTCTTGCTCCCTCTGTGATCTGGTCGCTGCATACTCACAGCTTTTGCCTCATGATTGCGCTTGGCTTTTGTGCCGAAATGATGGGTGTAGTAATGCAACCAACTCATAAATCTGACTACAATCGACCCGATGTGTCTGCATTTGACGGTTGGTCTTGAGGGAGTAGGGTGTAGAGTACAGGACTCGACAGTGCTTGAAATACTGAAGGAACGGTTATACGAGCATCTCAGACAGGTTGCGCGAGATCGCGATCCCTACCTGGCAACCGCAGGACATTTTTTTGTCCGTGAATATATTCGGGCACAGTTGGCGCAGTGGGGCACGGTAGAAACCCATGCGTTTCATGTACAAGGCACTGAGTTTCAGAATTTGATCTTGAATTTGCCAGGGCGATCGTCCAAACCACCCATTCTCATTGGCGCTCACTACGATGCAGTGCCTGGTTCAGCCGGAGCCGATGACAATGCCACTGGTGTGGCTGTGCTGCTAGAACTGGCGCGATGCTTTGCTTCCACACCAGCCCGACACCCTGTTCGCTTAGTAGCGTTTGATTTAGAAGAGACCAGCTACGATCGCGCGGGTAGCACTCACTATGCCAATTCTTTGAGGCAGGACTTGCAGCAAGAACCCCTGCGACTCATGCTGTCGCTAGAAATGTTGGGCTATTGCGATCAAACGCCTGGTTCTCAGCGTTACCCAACCGGATTGCAGCGCTTTTATCCAAAACAGGGAAATTTTATTGCGCTGATTGGTAACTTGAAAACCATTCCTGATTTAGTGCGGCTGAGTCATTACCTGCGATCGTGCGGTGCGCCCTGTGAATGGTTGCCTGCTGGTAATCGGGGCCTCATCGTACCAGAGACTCGTCGGAGTGACCATGCTGTCTTTTGGGATCAAGGCTATCGCGCGCTGATGGTGACAGATACGTCTTTTCTTCGCAATCCTCACTATCACAAACCCAGCGATCGTTTAGAAACGTTAGACCTCAATTTTCTAACAACTGTTTGTTGTGGTTTGGCGCAGGGTCTTCGACGGTTGTAACGCTTTGGTTCAGACGTAATGACCTAGCAAATTGTTAGAGATGAAGTGGAGCCTAAAACATTCTTTTACAAAGCGTTGAAATGGTGGTTCAAAGCGTGAAGTGAGCGCATTTGATCAGAATGCTTTTGACGGGAAGCGCGCGCCTAAACTTTGCGACCTGACCACTTAACACAGATATTTCATCACAGCATTGCTGTTACACTCCGCGAAATTAATGAGACCACTTCTGCTTTTTAGAGCTATCGTGTAAGAACAGCGTTTGGGGAGAGATTCATGCGTAAACTTGTGTTCGTAGGACTTGCTGGAGCGATCGCGTTGACTGTCGCCAGTTGTTCGTCTGATTCAGGTGGCGATGTTGCGACTTCTCCATCCCCTGCTGCGTCTGTTGCTGCTAAGAAACCCGCAACCACCCAACCTTTTGGGGCAAAGGCTGCTCCGCTGGTCGCTCAAAAGCCACCCGCTGCCGATAGCATTCCCGGTTTGATTCAATCCACGAATGGTGACGAGCGCGCCAAGCAAGTGCAGGCAAGCATTGATAGTCGGAAAGGGAAAGATCCCTTTGCAGGTCTACCTTTAAAGCTACAGCAGCCTCGTACAGCGGCAAACAGCCAGAGTGTACCCACGGTTCGCCAGCTACCTGCTGCGCCAAGAGCTGTGACTCGGAGGCCAAACTCAACAGCCTTCAATCCTAGAACACCCCTGCCACCTGGTAGCTCAAATTCAGGTGTTCCAGTGATCAAAACCTTGCCGCCGCTGCCCTCTACTACGCTAGCGAGTGCAGTTGAAGTGAGCGGTGTTGTCATGGTAGGCGGGGTAGCACAAGCGATCGTGAAAGCACCGAATGAAGAAACCAGCCGTTACGTTCGCGTGGGTCAGCGGCTTTCAAATGGGCAGGTACTGGTGAAGCGCATTGAGATGAATGCAGGATCTGATCCAATCGTCATTTTGGAAGAAAATGGGGTTGAAGTATCAAGAGCTGTTGGGACGACGGTAGCAGCCAATAAGCCTGCTTGATGCTTGCTAACAACGATTTGCAACAACTCACGTTCACTGTAATGGTGTTAGCGCTAGAGTGAAAAGACATTTTTAGCGACTGCTTCTCACGTGAAGTTGTGCGGTTATGACACAGGCCACCACTGACCCACCGTCTTGGTTTCTGGGAGGAACCGAGCTTGTTGATCTGTTTTTTGCACCCAATCAGCAGCCAGATCCGCGCTGGACTCAGGATGCTGACTTGTTGCGTGCATTCAATTTCGTGCCGGGTCTCAAAGAACTGCTCATGCTGCGGCAGGTTCACGCTTTAGAGCATGCCACTGTATGGGTGTTAAGTAGCTGGGCAAAACCCCGCCATTCGACAGCGATAGAAACTGTGCCAGATAATGAGTTGCTCGGTGGACTGTCAACCGATCGCGGTTTTCACCTTTATGGACAGGTCAACACAATCGAGTTGCAACGAGCGGTTCAGGTAGCATTGCGGCGATTAACGGCTGGCGAGTGGCATTTAGCTGTTCACCCACGTTGTGGTACAAACTTATCGGTGGGGATGCTGCTGACAGCAGGCTTTGCGGTAGGTATGGCAACGCTTTTGCCCCGTGGGCCGATCGAGCAATTCGTTGGATTGGGGGTGGCTGCCGCTACTGCCGCGCACCTGACGCCTGATTTGGGTCGGTTTGCTCAGCAATATATTACGACTGCGGTTCCGTTTAATCTGGCGATCGAGCGTATTACGCCCACCAAAGACGCGATCGGACGCCCAGCGCACTTCGTTCAGGTCAGTTGGAAAGAAGCGTGACCAAAGCAAAAGGATAAGAGAAAACTTTTTAGCCTTTATCCTTCAGCCTTAATCCGTTCTTGCAGCCTGTTCGCACTGCGCAAAATTTGTCCTGCCAGGATTGCTGCGCCAAAGCCATTGTCAATGTTGACCACTCCAATGCCAGCCGCGCACGAGTTAAGCATGGTGAGCAAGGGGGCTAACCCGTTGAAACTGGCTCCGTACCCAATACTGGTTGGCACTGCAATGACAGGGCACTCTGCTAATCCAGCGACGACGCTAGGTAGTGCGCCTTCCATTCCCGCTACCACAACGAGGACATCAGCTTCAGCGATCGCCCAGCGGTTTTCGAGCAGCCGATGAATGCCGGATACGCCTACATCCCACAGCCGATTAACTTTGAAACCACACAAATCAGCCGTGACAGCCGCTTCTTCAGCAACGGGGAGATCAGCCGTGCCTGCAGAGAGAATGCTGATGGTACCGGGGTGGGAGGGTGTGGGGTGTGGGGTGTGGGGTGTGGAGTTTTGAGTAGCGCTTTGCGCCGACAAGCTAGAGAGTTTTGAGTTTTGAGTTTTGAGTTGGGCTGTTGCTTCAGGACGTTTTGAGTGAGTCTCAATACTTGACTTCTGACTTCTGATTTCTGATTTCTGACTCCTTTTCAACGCACAAATGCGTGCCGTTGCGTAATACTCCACATCTGGCACTTTGGCTTTCAGTTGGGCATAGACATCTGGTTCGATGCGGGTTGCCATGACAACCGCAGAACGATCGCGCATGACTCCCATAATTTGAGCAATTTGATCGGGCGTTTTACCTAAACCCCAAATGAACTCAGGAAAACCAGTGCGGAGCGCGCGGTGATGGTCAATACGAGCAAAGTCTTCAACTGTTTCAAAGTTCAAGTTTTTGAGTTTGTCAAACGCAAGCTCTGGAGCAATTTCACCAGCAGCAACCGCTTGAAGGAGGTGCTTAAGCTGTTCAGGTTGAGTCACGGGGAAAGCATTAAAGGATAAGGGATAAAGGATGAAGGATTAGGACTTACGCAAAAGCGATCATCTTTCGCCCCCTAGCCCCCAATGCTGGGGGAACCGAGCCAATTAAAGCCCCCAGCATTGGGGGTTTGGGGGCAAATGCGTAAGTCCTAAGGATAAGTCCGAGCCTTTAGCTTTGAGCCTTTAGCCTTCATCCTTTCTTATTCTAAGTTCTTGAATGTTCCACAGCCCCCAACTAGGTAAGCCTGTGTATTGCAGTCCTTCTACGCGATCGCGGACGGCCATTAACGCGCGATCGTTGACGAGATGAATCACAGGGAGTTGCTCTTGCACGATGCGCTGGAAGTCTCCATAGATGGCTTTGCGTTTTGTTTCATCCAGTTCGCGTGCGCCCTCGATGAAGAGACGATCAATGGTGGTTTCCCACTCTTTGGGTGCCCAGCCTTGAAGGGGTGGTTGACCGGGCTGTTGCTTGAGATTAAACCCATGAGACGCACCGCTGCTGACCCACAAATTGGCGGCGGCGTGTGGCTCAATGCCGCCCGTAAAGCCAATCATGTGAGCATCCCAGTCGCGTGTCGTATTGACCTTGTCAATCAAAACATTGAAATTGATGGGCGTATAGTTAACCCTGATGCCGATTTTGCCGAGGTCTTGCTGCACTTGAGCACCGATCGCCACTCTTACAGGATTATTGGCATTGGTAATCAAACTGAACTGAACACGGTGATTCTCTGCATCGAGCAATTGTCCCTGGGCGTTATACTTAAAGCCTGCCTGCTTTAACAAAGCTCTGGCTTTTTCGGGGTCATAGTCATACACTTTGAGACCGTCTTTGAGAAAGAACGGGCTTTGCACAGAAATGGGTGAATTTTGAATGACGCCCAGTCCCCGAAACAGATTGTTGTTGATTCGCTGGCGATTGATACCATAGGCCACGGCCTGCCGAAAGGCCAGTGTATTGAACCAGCCCGATTTGATTGGGTCTACAAGCGGTTTGCCGTTTTTATCTTTAGCGGTGTTGAGATTAAAGGTGAGGTAGAGGGTGCCTGACCACGGTCCACCGTCACGAATGGTAAACCCACCACGTTTTTCCTCCCGTTTAAGCAGGGGCACATATTCTGCTCGCAACGGTCGCACATCGCCAAGCACATCCATATCACCCGATCGAAACCGCAAAAGCTGTGTATCCAGGCTCTCCACCACTTGCCAAATGATGCGATCGATATAAGGCAGTTGCCTTCCCTGAGCGTCTTTGCGCCAGTAGTAAGGATTGCGACGAAAAATGAGCCGCTGTCCAGGGATGTAGCGCTCCATCAGGTAAGGGCCGTTCACGACAACTTTGGTTGGGTCGGTATCGGTACCCCAGGTGGAAAGAAACTTGAGGTTGCCATCCGAGCCTTTGGTTTTCAGCGTTTCTGCAAGCGCGTGTTTTGGTAAAATCACAATGCCATCCAGACCTGCGGTTGCGTTTAACAGGGGCGCGAAAGGCTCTGGCAATAAGAATTCGACCCGCAAATCATCGAGCTTGCGCACATTAGGATAAGCTTTGTTCACCCCAATTTGAATGCCTTCTTTCGCATCGGTGGGCACCTCTGGGTTTGCAATCACGTCCCGGTAGGTAAACACCACATCATCAGCAGTGAGTGGTACCCCATCAGACCATTTCAAGCCAGCACGCAGCTTAAAAACAATTCGCTTCTGGTCGTCTGAAATCTGCCAGGACTCTGCTAGAGCAGGCTCGATCGCGCCCGTTACTCCGTTCTCCTGAGTCAGGCAGTCGTAGGTAAACAGAAAAATGCTGGGAAAGGTATTTTTGTTTGCGAAGTTAAAGGTGTTTGGGTCTGTGACAGTGCTGAGAATCAGTTGGCTGCTTTGCGCGGCCTGTGTGCGAAGCTGACTGGGCTGGCAGCCCGTGAGTAAAAGAGCAAACGCAATGCTTAAAGCAATGCTAGAAAACCTGCAAGACCAGACGTTTGCCAGATATACTATCCAGCTTGTTCTCATGCGAATCCTCAGTGCTTCTGCGTGCAGTAATAGCTGTCTATTCTGCTCGTGCATGGCTTCACCCTGACGATCGCCCCCCTTTAAACGACAGATGGGAACGACAATTGCGATCGCCCACGGAAACCAATTCGTTTGCCAAAGCCAGTTTGTCTGCCAAAGCCAGTTCGTCTGCCGAACCCAATTGTGCACTGCCCGAACGTGAGAAAAGACAGAAACCATGCTGAAGATGACTAAAGGGAAGAACTATTCTTTATTAGTTTGCGTCTAAACGTCTTATCTGTGTATTAAATTCGCGCTTTATCCCACAACCATAGGGTCGGTAAGCGATGATGGTAGTGCGATCGTCGCAGCAATTGCTGATTGAATGTACGGCGTTGCGTCACAAACAAACTCCGTTACGGAGACAAGAGGGGGAGTTATGGCAAGTCGCTTACGGTGGGGTAGTTGGCTCATTGCACTTGGCGTGTTGGGGGCACTACCTGTGCTGGCGCAGTCTAATTTTGGTGGGTTGACGCTGGGCAGTGGCAAACAAACAGGTACCTTGTCCGGTTCTACGGGTGGCTCAACTTCGCTACCTGCGATCGTTAGCAACCACGATCGCAACAACAATACCTGTCTCGGCTTTGGCGACCCCACGCCCGACCATATTCTAGTCTTGCAGCAAAATTTTTCGACTCTGAACCTTCGCGTAAACAGCGGTGGTAGCGGCACTACATTAGTGATTCAGGGCGCGCGCGATGTCCGCTGTAGCGATAACACCACAGCAAGGCGGCAAGATGCCAGCCTTACCGATACCGACTGGCAGGCTGGCACCTACAAAATTTGGGTTGGTACAGCGGCACCTGGCGTTCGTCGGGACTATACGCTCTCTGTAAAGCCGTAGTGAACTAGGTGTATGGCATTTCATGGGTTGATGGCTGAGCGGGTGGCGCGTTTGGCCGTTGGTGAATCCCTGCCAGCAGAGGCATGGCAACAGCTAGAAGATCAGGAACTTCAAGATTCGCTGCGGGCGATCGCGTTTGGCATCACCGCAGAAACCGTGGGGGAAAGCTTGCGGGAGCGATCGCGCCTGCTGCAAATGGTCTATCCCACCATCGAACCATTTTGCCAGCGTCACTTTAAAGAGACAACCCAGGCTCATGAAACGCTCTGGCATCTGTGGTTGCCATTAGCACTTTGGTTAGCACACCACCACCAGCGGCACGATCGTCCCTGGGTGCAAGGCATTCTGGGTGGACAGGGAACGGGTAAAACAACGTTGGGAGCGATTCTGACGCTGATTCTGCAACGCTGTGGTTACACAGTTATCAGCGTATCTCTGGACGACTTTTACAAAACGTGCACTGATCGCCTCGCTCTGCAAACCCAGGATGCTCGGCTCCTTTGGCGCGGCCCGCCAGGAACGCACGATGTTGCGCTAGGCATTCAAACTCTCAACGCCCTACGGCACTCAACGGCTGATGACGCGATCGCCATTCCCCGCTTTGACAAAGCGTTACACAACGGTGCGGGCGATCGCGTGGAGCCAGCACTGGTTGGCAAGATTGATATTGTGCTTTTTGAAGGCTGGTTTGTAGGTGTACATCCAGTCGATGCCGTCGTTTTTGAGACACCGATCGCGCCCCTTTGGACAGAGGACGATCGAGCCTTTGCCCGTGATATGAATGCTAAACTGCATGACTACTTACCCCTGTGGGACTGTCTTGATAGCCTGCTGGTGCTGCATCCTACCGATTACCGCCTCAGTCAGCTGTGGCGCAAGCAGGCAGAACAACAGATGCGAGACAGCGGCAAATCGGGCATGAGTGATGCTGAAATTGATAGGTTTGTCGAATATTTCTGGAAAGCATTGCATCCTGAACTCGTGATCAATCCCTTCGTGGCAACGCCAGGTCAAGCCGCTTTAGTCATTGAAATTCAGGCCGATCACTCAGTTGGTGCGGTCTATCGAGGGGGCGATCGTCCCTCCACTGCTAAGGAATGAGAATTTAATAAAACCGCATTTTGTAGGATGCGTGTAGCCTTCGGCATAGCTACGCTGAAGGCGATAGCCGTAACGCATCAATCCCTGAGACGATGCGTTACGCTGCGCTAACACATCCTACTTAAGCAATCGGAGTTACTAAATCCACGCTCCTTAGGATGGCGGCTTCAATCGCTTTGACCAGTGAGATTCTCTGTAGGGAGTGTACCGCTGTGCCTCCGCAGTTCAATGTCGCTCTATGCTTTTGCAGTGGGAAGGTACTCTTCAATAAACAGGCAGATTTTCTCAGCTTGAAAGGCATCTGCGTACTGCCGCACGCTTTGTACAAAGGCTTGATACTGTTCGTTCGTGTTTTCCAGGGCTTTAAGCTGCTGCTCGATCGCCATTAAACGTCCTTGTTGAGCCAATGTATACAGTTGGGCTAGCACGTCTTCTGGTGGCGGTGCGATCACGGCTAAAAGCGGTGTGATCGAGCGAGACGCATCCTCTGCCTTCTCTGCAGCATTGGATAAATGGATGTAAACCCATTGCAGGTTGAGATAGGTTTCTAAGAGTTTGAGCAAGGCAGGTGCTTGGACGGGTTTGGGCAAAAACGCCGTTGCCCCAGCGGTGATGCTGTCGTGCTGATTGCTCTCAAAGACGCTGGCAGATGAGGCGATCGCTGGAATCTTGCTCAACTCTGGCAACTGTCGCAACTGTCGAAGAAACTCGTAGCCATCCATCTCTGGCATCATCAGGTCGGTGATGATCAAGTCAGGCTTGTGGGCTTTCACGGCGTCTAAGCCTGCTTGTCCATTACTCACTTCCAGCATCTCAAAGCCAAGCGGTTCGAGCAGGTTGACCAATACGGCGCGGTTTTCCCAACGATCGTCCACTACCAGGATTTTACGCTTCCTGCCAGTGAACCCGGTGATGGTGCTCCGCTGGGTCGATCGTTGCGATGCTGCCCATTCCAGGGCTTCAGGCAGTGTTACCTCAAACCAGAAGGTACTGCCCCGCCCCGGTTCGCTACTAACCTGAAGACTGCTGTCCATCAAGGATACAATTTGCTGACTGATTGCCAACCCAAGCCCCGTGCCTTCAGCCTGTTTCTCGAAAGCGCCCACTTGCTCAAACGGCTGAAAGATTTTTTCTAGCCCGCATGGTGAGATGCCGACGCCCGTATCTTCAACCTCAAAGCGAACTTGATAGAGATCATTTTCTAATTTGTGGGTTTTGACTCGCCAGGTGACACCGCCTTGCTCGGTAAATTTGATGGCATTGCCCAGTAGATTGATCAGCACCTGCCGCAGCCGCTTCTCATCTGCCCATACCCCCACTGGCAGCGTTGCGTCTGGTGCATAGGTAAAGTAGATACCCTTTTGCCCTGCACGAATGCGCATAATTTCCGCAATGCCCTCAAGAAAGGCTGGAAAGTACACAGCACTGGAATGTAGCTCTAATTTGCGAGCTTCAATTTTAGCCAGGTCAAGAATGTCATTAATCAGATTTAGCAAATGGTTACCGCACTGATAGATGACATCGATGCCCTTCTTCCCTCGATCGCTCAAGGGTTCGCTTCGTTGCAGAATTTGGGCATAGCCTAGAATGCCATTGAGCGGTGTTCGCAGTTCGTGGCTCATGCTGGCGAGAAACTCACTTTTCGCCTGATTCGCTACTTCGGATTTCTCTTTGGCTTCTGCCAGTTCGGCGGTGCGCTCTTCAACCTTTTGCTCCAGCGTTTCAAACGATGTTTGCAATTGGTTTGCCATGCTGTTGAACGAGTCGCCAAGTTCCCCCAATTCATCGTTGCGCTTGAGGTCGATCGCGCTGTCCCATTTACCGATCGCAATATCTTTGGCCGCCTGGTTGAGGCGTAGAATCGGACGAGTCACCCAGCGAGCGGTTAGAATGCCAACGAGAGTGGCAAGGCCCAGCGCAGCTAAACAAAGCCCAATTGTAGTGCGGGTATTGGCATTGATTTGTCCCATAAAGTCTTTTTCGGGCACCACAACCACCACCAGCCAATCCAAGCCATGTTCATCTTTTAAGGGTGTCACCTGAACAAACTGGCGTGCACCATCAACGGCAAAATCAAGCTGTTGTATACCGTTGATCGTGGCTAACCCGCTCGATCGTCCATTCAAGTACTGAGCCGTCTGACGAATGAGTGCATTGTTACTCTCGCTTGCCTTCAGGCGTTGCGGCTTACCGTTGCCGCTAATCATAATCGACTGTTTATCGGATGAGTTGGCGACGAGCAGGCCAGAGCGATCGACCACAAACATCTCCCCATGCGCACTCACTTGAAAGCTATTGAGAAATTGAGAAAGGTCTGCCAGAGAAGATGTTCCCATCACAACTCCCACAAGCTGGCGGTTTTGATCCCAAATGGGGTTGGCAAGACCCAGCAGCATATACTGTTGCGTAGCGTGCGGAAAAATAACCCAGGCAGCTTTACCAGTTTTTGCCACAGCCTTGTAATACGGCTTGGTCTGCACGTCATAAGGTGCAGCCGTTTCCATTACCTTGGTGGGCTTACCTTCTGCATCCACGGCATAAGAGCGAAAGAGTCCCCCACGACTGTCTACCGCAAGGAGTCGCGGGGCATCTCCCTGATACTGATGCGCCACTCGAAAGGTCTTTTGAGTGGCAATAGCATTTGCCTGAATCGAGGGATGAAACAGTCGCAGCATATGCCAGACTTGGCGCTCCTGGCTTTTGAGATCCTCTAAGCTCCACTGCCCTCGCTGCAAATCGTCCAGGTTGATTTGATTAACGAGTGCTGCCGCTTTCAGATAGCGCAAGATCTGATCTTGAATGCGAGTTGAGGTTTCGCTTCGTAACTGGCTGGCAAGTTCATTCACTGCTGCCTGACCGTTACGAAAGGAAAGGTACCCAACCAGGCCCACTGTCCCAAAGATTTGTAGGACAAAGGGAATCACTAAAACAGTGCGGAGCGATCGACCCTTGAAGTAAGACAGCAGATGAGCATGAGGCATGTGATGAACTCCAACTTGTCATAGTCCTGAGTAATCATGAGTATCCTCAAGTACTCCTTCAAGATGATTACGCAACGATTGTGCAGCTCTTCTAAAGCTCTGAAAAATGATTTTGTTCTACAAAAGCAGCGCGATAAATGAGCGCTAAACGGCCTGATTTATGTTTAAGAAGATAGATTACTGACCTTATAAACAGATTCTCGTAAAGAGCGAGCTGGCTTTTTCTCTCACAGTGTTCCCCTGTAAAACGGTAGATTCCCATCACCATTTGAACGGTCAGTGGCGGACGGAGCGATCGTCAAACAAAGCGTATCGATCGCAACCTGTCGTCAGCAGAATCGGTCACCGTTTAATCGCGCGATCGTTGTTTTGCAAGCGCGATCGGTTTGGTTGGTTGTGGCAAAGGCATTCCGACAAGGAATGCGCGATCGCATTTGGCCAAGCCTATTACCCTGCATCTGCTAGTCGGCACGGATCGCCTGCACGCAAAGGCATCAATCCTAAGCTGCTTTGAGTCAGGAAGCCTAAAAGCCTGGCATTGGGCCAAAGTATGGCGACAGGGGTCAGAAATAGCGATAAAAAATGATTTCCGCCTACTAGGTGAGGTTTAACCCTCCGTCTGAAATGATGATCTCCCCCGTGAGATAGTGATTTGCAACTACCATAGAAGCTATCTGTGCAACCTCTTCGGGTTGTGCTCCTCGCCCCATTGGTGATCGTTCTTCCCAAAGCTTTCGTGCTGCTGTCCAATCTTTGCTCATGGGGGTATCAACCAAACCCGGTGCGATCGCATTGACACGAATCTGTGGTGCTAAACTCAGCGCAAGCAGCTTTGTCATATGGTTTAGAGCAGCTTTGGTAGCAGAGTATGGGATTGAAGCTCCTTTCGGGCGGATACCTGCGTGAGAGCTAATGTTGAGAATGCAGCTAGGACGTTCACTCCTTGATGACTGACGTAGTGCGATCTCAGCCTCTGCAATCAGTGTCCAAGGTGCGATGACATTAACTTCATATAGACTGCGCCAGATCTCTGGTGAGGCTTCTTTGAGAGATGCGTGTGGAATCGTCGTACTGATACCTGCATTATTGACCAACACATCTAACCGACCATGACGTGACAACACCTCGGAAATCAGATTGCGAGACTGGGTTTGGTCGGACAGATCAGCCTGAAAATAGGATGAACCGGGATGCGCTTCTGCTAATGACTGTCCAACCACAACTGAAGACTTGGAATGAAAAGCAACAGTAAATTCCTCTTCAGCAAGTCGCCTTGCGATCGCCATCCCTATTCCAGATGTCGAACCAGTCACAAGCGCAACTCTCTCTCCGTTTTTACCTTCAGTCACAATCCTATTCTTTTCATTTTCCCTAATTCTGCTGACGATCACGCTCATCGGACGCAGATACCCTTTGCAGCTTAGCCGAGCATATCAGGGCACTCCGGAGTAGCGCAGTTGTTAAGCGTCATAGTCATAGACAGAGTTGCATTCTAAGGTCATCAAGTGCTCGTCGTAGAACTGCCCATCTCTCGAAAAGGTCTCCTGTTCGGTGCCATAGATACGGAAGCCGAATGACTGATAAAGGTGAATTGCCGTTTCTTGTTGAGTCACTACAGTCAGATTGACTCTTCTGATGCCCGGAGTGTTCGCTGCCCGACTCAATGCCTTGCGGACGAGTGCCCTACCGCAGCCATGATAGCGAAAAGGGGGGAGAACATACAGACCTGCAAGATAAGCACGGTGCTTCTCATTAGATGCTGAATAGCGAGAAAGCCGGATAATACCGATAAGCTGTTCGCCTTGAAACGCTCCAAAAAAGCAACGTTCATCGCTTTCTGCAAGTTTTGCGGCAGTCTCGCAGAGGTTTGGCTCGGCTTCGGGGAGTGAACCAAAAGCGGGCGGTTGCTCAAGCAGCGCACGCAAGCGCACAGAACGGTATGCCTCAGCATCGGCAGGAGTGAGCACGCGCACACTAAATAGCCTAATGTTTTGTACAGACTCCATAATTTGGTTTTGTTCAGGGGAGGAGCATAGCAACGCTTAGCTATATTGGGCTGAAAGCTTCTGCATAAGATCCAATCTGGGTAGATAGGCAGAATGACTCGGCATAAAGCCCAAAATTTAGTGCTTAGGTAGATTACTGCCACATAACACGCCGCTGATGGCGAGTAACCAGAATCTTTCCGTCTCTTTTCAGATTCAGCGCTATCAATCTCTTGCTTGAGGACAGGCTTAGCCTTGTTAAGTTTTGACATTCAGACTGTCTTGCTAATCGGCAAAAAGATACGCCTGCAATACTGATACTTGTCGTTGAATTCAATACAGATCATATTTCATTAACTGACAGGGCAACGTGCCATTGTAAACGGCAAACCGTTGGGATGATTTCAGTCCAATCGACTGCGCGAGTTCCTTATTGCCACTCAGCACAAAGGCTGTCCAGCCTTTAAAGCGTTGCTTCAATACATCACCTAACCGTTTATAGAACGTGCCCAAGTCGCTATCTCGCCCTAACCGTTCGCCATAGGGTGGATTGCAGAATAAGACACCGCTATCGGTCGGTGCAGCCACATCTTCAAGGTCGATCGCAGTGAAGTAAACGTGGTTCGACACACCACAATTGGTTGCATTGGCGATCGCCTGCTCAATCACATCGCCATCGCGATCGCTGCCCCAAATCGGCGCGGGAAGGCTTTCTCGCTGGCTGGCTTCCGCTGCTTCAATCAGCTTTTCTAACAGGGGCAGATCGGCATCAAGCCAAGTTTCAAACCCAAACCGATCGCGAAACAGACCCGGTGCAATGTTGAGCGCTTTCAAACTCGCCTCTAACGGTAAGGTGCCAGAACCACAGAGCGGATCGTAAAACATCTGCTCTGGCTGCCAACCCGACAGTTGGATGAGCGCGGCTGCCAGCGATTCCTTCAGTGGTGCGGTACCAACGGCTGGACGGTAGCCGCGTCGGTGCAAACTTTGACCCGAACTATCCAGGCTGACGGTACAGGTGTCACGTTCAAGATGCACGCTGATTTGCACATCCGGTGATTGCAGTTCGACATTAGAGCGATCGCCCACCTGTTCTTGCTGCTGCTCGACGATCGCCCGTTTGACCTGAAGTGCCGTGAAATGGGTATGGTTAAGTTGCCCACTCTTGCCCGTTGCCTTAACTGCTAAGGTCAGGTCGGGTGTGAGATACTGCGACCAGTCGATCGTCTGAATGCCCCGATAGAGATCCTCGGCATCCTGGCAGGGAAACTCGTGCAGTTTCATGAGGATACGGAATGGTAATCTAGCCCAGAGGTTCACGCGATACAGCAGCGTGCGATCGCCCGCAAACGCGACGCCACAAAACCCCGGCGCTACCGCATCAGCACCCAACTGCTCTAACTCTTGCGCTGCCAGCGTCTCCAAGCCCCGCGCCACTGTTGCAAAATACTGATTCATGCATGAGGCTCATAACTGTCAGGCATCGTGAAGTCCACTGCCCTTTACAATTGTATCGATCGTATGGACTTAGACAAACCTCGGAGGTTTTATACCAGTTCTCAGTTTTGAGTTTTGAGTGCTCAACTAAGCTCAACTAAAGAGAAATGGTATTAATCAAGCATTGAGACTATATAACCAACCGCAATGCTGAAACCTCCGAAGTTTTGGCAAAATGCGTGAATCCTAGAAGCCTATTCTCATGCCACGATCGTTCTTGCCATTCCTCATAGCCTTTATTCTATTGCGATTGGTCTTTTGGTTCGCAACCTTTCCCAATCCTGATGAGGCGTACTACTGGCTATGGGGACAGCATCCGGCACTCTCTTACTACGATCATCCACCGCTAGAAGCCTGGATTCAAGGACTCTTTAACGCAATTTTTGGACGCTCTACGTTCACATTACGGCTACCTAATTTATTGAGCAATGCTGCCTTTTTCTACACCTACTATCAGGTTATTCACTATCTCTACAGGAAGAGAAACAAGCCATCGTTCTGGCTAGTTGCACTGTCAATACTGGCATCACCCCTCTATTTTTTATTTTTAGCGCTAGCATGGCACGATCATTTACTGATTACGTTTTCATTAGTTTCATCGTATCTATTCATCTGCTTTCTCGACAGTTATATGGAGAATAGGAGGGGCGAAAGCTGGCGCTTGTATGGGGCAGCAGGGGCGATCGCGTTGGCAACGCTATCTAAATACAACGCAGTTTTTGTCGTTCTGGGTTTTGTCGCAACGTTGATAGTAGACAAACGCTTACGTCCGTTGTGGCGCGATCGACGGCTCTATTTTGCAGGGGCGATCGTGCTAACGGCCTTAATTCCTATTGTGTTGTGGAATGTTTCTAATGATTTTCAGTCGTTTCGCTATTACGTCGATCGTAGCGTTGGATCAGATGGTTTTAGTCTTAAATTCTCGCCTTTTTTCAACTTTGTGCTGTTCTCAATTTTGCTCGTTTCGCCGATGCTTTGCGTTGGCTTTTTTCGAGGGCTAAGGCGAATTGAGCGATCGCTTACGATACACACCATTTATCCAACAGTTGCGTTTTGGACATTCATTATATCTACCGTTACTCTTATAGGAATTTCGCTGCTTTCTGCGGCATTATATTACTGGAATATCACAGCATATTTGTTGTTGTTTCCGTTGCTGCTAGCAGTATTTGAGCAGGAGTCAGAAGTCAGGAGTCAGGAGTCAGAAGCCCAAAAAGTAGAATCAACTCAGAACTTAAAACTCTCTAGGGAAGCGGCGAAACGCGCTACTCAAAACTTTCAAAAATTCCTTTTCTTCGCTACACAATGCTATGGGTTGCTATTTGCGATACTGTTAGTTGTGCATTACACTATCTTTCCACTATCGGCATTATTCGATAAGGAAACTGATCCAGATTCGCGGATGTTGTTCGGATGGGGTCAGGTGGCAGCCGTTGTCAAAAGCCAAACCGAATCAGTAGGTGGTGAACCATTTTTAGCTACAACAGATTATCGATCGGCTTCGGCACTCGCATATCAGCTCAACAACAAAAATGTGATGGCAATTTCCGATCGTGTGGATCAATTTGACTTCTGGTACACCAGCGATGCCACCTTCAAAGGTCGCAATGCGCTGCTTTTGTCAGACGATTGGCATCCCGTACAACCGAAATTGCTGGCTCAGTTTGATCACACCTCAGAACGAACCACGATCGAGATCTCTCGGTTCGGCCTCTGGATCAAAAACTATTACCTGATTAAAGGCTATGGGTTTCGTGGCGGCAGAGTTTCATGAGAAGATGTCTTAGAAGCGACAGATCAGCGAGCAACGGATAGGGAACGGATGCATCGGATGGTAAATCTTGAGCGAGAGCCGTCATCTATCCGTTTCATCCAGTATGAAGCCGCTGCTAATCATACTTCTTAGACATCCTCTGAGTGTCTTTGCAAGCAACATCTACTCCCAATGCCCATCACCATTAAAGCGAGGCATTGAGAGTAGACATTGCAAATCGCTCTTTGCGAAATCTAGGCTTCGACAGCTTCAGCAACAGGATAAACGCTAACTTTCTTCCTGCTCTTGCCGTAGCGCTCAAACGTAACGATGCCATTGATCAATGCAAACAGCGTGTCGTCACTACCACGACCAACGTTGCTACCGGGGTGAATCTTAGTGCCGCGCTGACGAATTAAAATGTTGCCTGCTTTAACAGTTTGCCCACCATAACGCTTAACGCCCAAGCGCTGAGCATTTGAGTCACGACCGTTGCGTGTACTGCCTGTACCTTTTTTGTGAGCCATAGTTCCCTCAGTCTTTCGTTTCTAACAGAAGTCTAATTTACATCGGTCATTGGTCGTCGAAGCAGGTCTAGCGTTAGAGACAAACCTGTTGGTCGATCACGTTTGTTATTTCTCGTCAGCCTCGTCTGCTGGCGCAGGTTCTTCGGGTGCGGCTTTCTTGGATGCCTTGGAGCTAGAACCACTCACGTTAATGCTATTGATCATCAAGCGGGTGAGATCTTGACGATGCCCCTGCTTTTTGCGGGTTTTCTTTTTGGGGCGCATCTTGTAGACAATGATCTTGCGATCGCGCAGGTGCTGCATCACGGTCGCTTCAACCGTAGCGCCTTCTACAAGCGGTTGCCCAACGCTGATATCGCCGTCTTCTTGAACGAACAGCACTTTGTCGATCGTAATTTGAGTATCGGGTTCAGCCGGAAGGCGGTTGATGTCATAAAACCGACCTGGCTCTACACGTAACTGTGTGCCACCCGCCTCAATAATTGCGTAAGTAGTCATGAGATAGTCCTGAAAGTTGCCGTACAGGTAGCCTGAAAGAAGTTCTAAGTTTTGAGTTAAGAGTTTTGAGTTGAACCAATGGTGGGTAACTCAACACTCTGAATTCATCACTTGCTTGGGGCTTTTTGTGTGCCTGACCTGTTCCGAGCAGGAATAGACAGCCAGCTAACCAGTATCGCTATTACTGAAGCCTACTGTCAAGCTGTGAGTAAGAATTATTTTGGGGGGGCATTGAGTGAAAAAGGCCGTTTTCGGTACAAACGGCTGTGAGTGGTCGATCCCATGCATCCTCTGGCAGTACAGGCAGATATGCCTGGTCAAACACAATGCCGATCGTCGGTTTCTCTGCCCAAAGAGGCGAGGCCAACAGCCGATCGTAAAAGCCGCCACCGTAGCCTAATCGGTAGCCACGCTGATCGCAGGCGATCGCGGGCACCAGAAGCAAATCCACCAACTCTGGTGTCAGCATGGGCGAATCTGGATGCGGTTCTAGAATGCCGTAGGCTCTTGGTTGAAGCGGCAGAGATGCTTGCGGACTCCAGATATGCCAGTGCAGCGTTTTGCCAACACAACGCGGAAACCCCCAAACTTTCTCCACCGCAAACAGCCCACGCAGATCTGGTTCCTGCCGAATGCTGAAGTACGCCAGCACCGTTTGAGCCTGGGTCAAAAGAGGAGACGATCGCAACTGCGCACAAAGCTGGTTACTCTGCGTTTGCCAAAGATCAGGCGCGATCGCTTGGCGTTGAGCAAGCAGTTCTTTCCGCAATGCGCGTTTATCCATCGTTCACCTTCAGGGCCGCTTTTGGGCTTGAATCGCCTGAAGACTGCCACCCGCATGGAGCGTTTGCTTCATAAGCTCAAATCCGGTTGCTTCAAGCTGAGCAGCGAGATCAGCATTGATCAACGCCCAGGCAGTTTCAGTTTCAAACAGCAGCAGAAAGAGCGTGAGTCCGGGTACAAACACAGGGTTTGTGGGTTTGTGAAAATCAACTAGCGCAAAATAACCGTCCGATCGCAGGACGCGATGGACTTCCCTTAGAATTTGCTGGAGTTGTTGTGCCTCCATTTCGTGTAGCGCCACGCTGGTATGCACCACATCAAAGTGAGCATCGGGAAACGGCATGGCTTCTGCGAAAGCTTCGACATAGGTTGCCTGCGGCACGTTTTGACGAGCACGCTTAAGCGACAGCGGTGAGGCATCCAGACCCGTGACGTGCTGCGATCGCTCCACCAGAAATTGCGTTGTCTGACCACTGCCACAACACAGATCAAGGACAGTGGTTTCAGGGGCGATCGGTAAACCCTCCAACGCCAATTGCCGAAACCGACGCTCTCCACCTACACTCAACGCTGCCAACCGCGTGAAGCTGTCGTAAACCCACTGATATTGATAACTCCAGTCTCTGAGAATAGTTGCCATAAAGGGTAAGGGAGAGAGTTTTGAGTTAAACGTTTTGAGTTTTGAGCTGTTCTTTGCCCCATTCCCCACTCCCCACTCCCCACTCCCCACCTTCTGCTTCCTGCCTTCTGGCTGCTGCCTTTGGCCCACTCCCTACTCCCGGTGCAGTCAGCCGACTTCGGCTCAACGCTGTTTCAACGGCCTGTTGCTGGTCGCGGTGAGTGAGCCATTGATGATACGTGCGATTGTGGACGGCAACGGAGTGACCCATCATCCGGGCTGCGACGGTATCAGGCAGGCCAAAGTGGATCGTGCGGACAGCCCAGGCATGGCGAAGATTGTAGGGCGAGAAGGGCAAACCGTAGCGACGAAATTGGGAGGTGACTCGCTGACCGATGCGCTGGAGGGTCGTTTGGCTGAGATCGGTTTGGATGGTGGGTAGCTGGAGCGATCGCAAATTAAACGACTCCACCCATTCAGGATAGAACGGCCATACGTCATGAGTACCCGTTTTTGTAGTGCTGAGGACGCGAATCGTTGCTTCTGGGTTGCCTTGCAGCAGCGCCGAGTAATCACAGAAAAAGACTTCGTGATTTCTCAACCCATAAGTTGCCATGACCGCGTAGACGAACTGCCAGTGTGGATTGGGAATAGTCGCCCAGGTAGAAACGATTAATTCATCGGGGGGCAACTCACGGGCTTGCGTCTGGCTCACGCCGTAGTGTCCCCAGAAGGTTTTGAGGTGGATCGGTAGCTCTACCTTTAAGAAGGCCGCAAAGGCACCCAGCGCAGTGCAACAAATCTGACGACTACGCGAATGATCGTCTGTGGCACGCACGGTGGCGTAGAGGGCTTCAACAAAGCTCAGTTGAGGATTTGCCTGAGCGATCGCCTCTAGCTTGCGGAGATAGGGAACATAAGCTGACTCCCAGGTTGTTTTGGCAGAAGCAGGATGACTGACCCGCGCTGGTGCCGTCAAAAAGTGGTGCTTAAAGGCTTCCACCTGTTGCGCCAACCCCATCTGGTCGAGTCGTCCCCAACCAGCACCATCTGCATAGTTGCGCCAGTCAAAGGTATTTTGAATGAGTTGAGCTGTGATCACCTTGACCGTCTGTTCTGCCTGCTTTAGACCCGTAGGGGTGGCTGGCAAACTCAAACTTAGCCGTTGCTGGGTAGGCTTGAGGCGTAAACTGCCGGGGCGCGGCGGCAGCATTCCTCGTAAGCCCAGTTTTTGCCCCCGCCGTTCAATCTGAAAGCCCATCTGAGCAGCTTTCAAGCGCTGATTGGTTTGGCTAATACGGGCATCGATCGCGGCATTGGCATCTGTCATAACTCTGTCATAACAAGGCTAACGTCGATTGTTTTCTGTTTCACAAAGCGCTTATGCTACCTCATTCTAAAAGGACGATCGCGGCTTGAAGGGCAAAGATTAGCGTGATCGTCACCCAAAAATTAACGTTCTGTTACGAACTTTCAGAGAAAATCTGCGATATGCCACTCTATCGCCTACCTTACTCCAAACATAAGGTTAAAATCAGTTACAAACCTGAGAGCAAGAAAAAGCTGTAGCCGTTATGGGTCGATTTGGGGTATTGCTGCTAAATCTGGGCGGGCCAGACCATTTGGAAGATGTTCGTCCCTTTCTGTTCAACCTGTTTTCCGATCCGGAAATCATTCGCCTGCCATTTCCCTGGCTGCAACGTCCGCTTGCCTGGTTAATTTCAACCACACGAGCCAAAAAATCTCAGGAAAACTATCGGCAGATTGGGGGTGGTTCACCACTGCGGCGCATTACGGAAGAACAGGCTCAAGCACTTCAGGTACAGCTTCAGCAAAAAGGCCACGATGCGACTGTATACGTTGGTATGCGCTACTGGCATCCTTATACGGAAGAAGCGATCGCCCGCATCAAGCGCGATCAAGTCGATAGGCTCGTAATTCTCCCGCTCTATCCTCACTTTTCCATTAGTACGAGTGGCTCCAGCTTTCGCCTGCTAGAGCAAATTTGGCACGAAGATCCCACTCTGGCAAAGATTGACTACACGGCGATTCCGTCCTGGTACGATCGCCCAGGCTATCTTCAAGCAATGGCCGATCTGATTGCTCATGAGTTAGACCGGTTTCCAGAGCCAGATCAGGTGCATGTTTTCTTCAGTGCCCACGGCGTGCCTGTGAGCTACGTCGAGGAAGCAGGCGATCCCTACCAGCGAGAAATTGAAGCCTGCGTTTCACTCATCATGCAAACGCTCAATCGACCTAATCCACACGTTCTAGCCTATCAAAGCCGGGTCGGACCTGTGGAATGGCTCCAGCCCTACACCGATGACGCACTCAAAGAACTTGCTGATCAAGGCGTGAAAGATCTTGCGGTTGTGCCCATTAGCTTTGTTTCAGAACACATTGAAACGCTGCAAGAAATTGACATGGAGTATCGAGAACTGGCAGAGGAAGCAGGCATTGAGCATTTCCATCGCGTTTCTGCACTTAATACCCATCCTGGCTTTATTGATGATCTGGCAGATCTCGTTGTAGAAGCGATCAACGCTCCTCACCTGAAGCTGGCTGAAGTGATGCATCCAGAGAAGCAGGTCAAGATGTATCCACCGGAGCGCTGGGAGTGGGGCATGACCATGTCGGCTGAGGTGTGGAACGGTCGCCTAGCCATGCTGGGGATTCTTGCCGTGTTGCTAGAAATCCTTGTGGGACGTGGGCCGCTCCACGCGATCGGGCTGTTGTAAGTCGGCAAAGATGCTTGGGGCTGTTAGTGGTCAGAAGGCAGGAGTCAGTCAGATCCTGCTCTCTGATTCGCTAAGTGACTTAGCACGACTGTGTCTCAGCCATTGCTTTCAAAAGGCGTTGGTAGACGGCATGGTATCGCTGTAACCGCTCGACATCTTTAGGCATGAGGGTTGTCATACGGGTGAGCGTCATATTGTCTTCCAGGTCATAGCGTTTCACTCGTGTGGCTAGAGCATTGGTCAACACGCGATCGATAAACTCGTCATAGCTCTCATTCGTCTGCCGCGTCAGGCAATCCAACGCCGCGATCGCTTCGCCGGGAAAGCCTTCAGCCGCCAGTTGTTCTAGCGTCCAGGTGGAATCTTCAACCACGTCATGCAGCACAGCCACAATTTGTTCTAGAGGCGTTTGTCCTCGCAGCATCAGTCGCAGCGGATGCAGAATGTAGGGTGCATTGGCTTTATCCACCTGGTCTTGGTGAGCCGTTGCAGCGATCGCCACAGCACGCCCAATTAATTGGTTCAAAGAGGGGTTCATCAGCGTTCATCCTACAGCGCAACGATTGTTCGGATGGTAGCTGCAAACAGCAGGGAATTCTAGCTTGATTCTTGCCCAGAAAAGGAGGGACGGTTGAGAACCGTTCCAGCAACCTTAACCACTTTACGCCCGATCGTCCGCAGCAACACTGGCATCCTGGTTGTGTTGCGCTTCAAAAAGCGATTGGTAGGTTTACGCGCCGTGCCATATTGCTGGCGCACTTGCGCAATGAGCAAGGGCAAATCTTGCTGCACCTCAGACCAATACTGCTGAGGAAATTGGGTGTAATCAAAGTTGCATTCGCGGAAAACGCGCTCAATTCGTTGATAGCGATGCACTGACCAATCGCGCAGGATCGCCCAAGATGGATGCAAGTCGTCTGCCGTGATGAGAGGGTAGGCTTTTTGTCGTAGCTCTGCCAGGTAGCTATCCAGTAGAAACTGCATCATTTTGGAGTAGCCAGGGTTTTGGCAGGCAGTTTGCTGGATGATCTCTTCGCGTGTGACCCCAAACTGGTTCAGCACATCGGTGGGAATGTAACAAATGCCACGCTGAGCATCTTCTTGAATATCGCGTAGGTTGTTAAAAAACTGGTCTAGCGCTCCAAAGTAGCAAGCAGCCTGCCACTGCTCTGGTGCTAGAAATGGCAGCACCTGAAAATAGGCTCCGCCCAAATCCTTAAGCATGGTTTCGTACTGAGCCAGCGTATCCACAATGAGGTTATGCCCGTGATAGCAGGCGATCGCTTTCAAATAGCGGTTCCACGACCAGAGCGAGAGGCGATCAACAGGGGTAGAGGAGGCTCCAAACCAGCGGGCAGCAATTCGAGTTAGGATCTCCTGATAAGCGCATCCGGGTTTCACTCGCCCCCAGAGCAAGAGCCATTTCCAACCGAAGTAGAACTTGCGAAACTCAGAACTACCAGAATCTACCAGTTCATTTTCAGCCAGTCGATCAATCAGGCGAATCCACCCGATGCGTTCAATCCACTCCTCACGCACGCAAGGCTCCAGCTCCATTACCCACGCCGCGTTATCTTCGTCCTTCAGCGAATCGTCTGCGATCGCATCGTATTCAGAGGAACCCACCAATCCTGAAATTTTGATGCTATTCATGTAATTTACTAACCTTGGTCTTGACTTAGGGTTCCCAGCTTTTGCTGAAATTAACGTCGTGCCATTAAACACATTACATATGCTTCATACCGGATTGGTACGTATTGTGTCATTTATCACTCATCTGCTTACACAAGGGGATGACTTAACCGTTAAAAGCCTTGACAGTAGGCCAACAGCCCTACTTTGGATGACGATTAAGACAACTCGTTTTCGTTGGGAAGCAGAGCTAATGCAGCAGGTGCTCATGGCACATGGCGTATCAGCTCGCATCATTGATCTCGGTATCGAGCCTTACATAGGGCAAGGCAGTGCTGCGGCACTCCAGGTTCTAGCTGAGAATGAGCAGACAGCACTCCTCCTAATGGACGCGCTGGGTGAAGAGGCAGAAGCGTTCAAGTAACCTGCTATGATCAGTCGGCAACTTAAAAAGGCTAACCATTGTCTTAACGCTTGAAGTTAGCAACATTAGGCTATCTGTTCGACTTCCGATCGCACGTTTAGAGTTCTGGTGGAGGAATGGAGCAGGTAGCGAGTTAGTAAGGAACAGACCGCGACCATGTCATTATTTGATTGGTTTGCCAATCGGCAAAAAGCTGGTCCCATTAGCAAAGATCGGCAAGAACGAGAAATTGCAGATGGGTTGTGGGCTAAGTGTGAAGCATGTAGTGTGCTGACTTATACCAAAGACCTGCGAACAAACCAGATGGTTTGTCTAGAATGCAACCATCATATCCGGGTGTATAGCGACGAACGTATTCGTCAACTCATCGATCTCAATACCTGGATTGCATTGGATGAGGGACTGTATGCTACTGACCCGCTCAAGTTTCGCGATCGCAAACCCTACAGTGATCGACTGCGCGAAACCCAAGACAAACTGAAACTGATGGACGCGGTGCAGACCGGGTTGGGGCAGCTTGAGGAATTGCCCGTAGCGCTAGGTGTAATGGACTTTCGCTTTATGGGCGGCAGCATGGGGTCTGTAGTGGGCGAGAAGCTGACCCGCCTGATTGAGCGTGCCACGCGTGAGCGCCTCCCTGTTATCATTATTTGCGCGTCTGGTGGAGCCAGAATGCAGGAAGGGATGCTCAGCCTCATGCAAATGGCAAAAATTTCTGGAGCGCTGGAGCGTCATCGGGCCGCTCGCCTGCTTTATATTCCAGTCCTGACTCATCCCACAACAGGTGGAGTGACAGCTAGTTTTGCGATGTTGGGCGATGTCATCTTGGCAGAACCAAAGGCCACGATCGGCTTTGCGGGACGCAGGGTGGTTGAGCAGACGCTACGTGAGAAGTTGCCCGATGATTTTCAAACCGCAGAATATTTGCTGGAGCATGGGTTTGTAGACGCGATCGTGCCTCGGACGCAGCTAAAGAAAACACTGGCGCAACTCATTTGCCTGCACCAACCATCGATCGCACCGACGCATCTGCCTGTTCACTTAACGAGTGCCCGTTCGCTCCATGTGGCAACTCCAGAGGCGTAGCTTAAGAAGCCGTTGATTGTCGATTTTAGCGGTGACTAAAGTTGTTCATAGGCATTGAACCAGGGAATGGCTCAAACTGCATTGTTGTGATCGCTGAGAGCGTGTTGTCACAACAAAGTCGCCTGTCATGCTGTTTGCACGTGTGAAGAACTTTGACCGTTCTATTGAGGGTACGCTTCACCTGTACAATCTAAAAGGAATTCATTTTAACCCCCAGACTCGTCTAGCTTTGGCGGATGTGAAGGTCATCATTTCCATGCCTGACGCTTGTGTGTTGAACACAACTGGACTTTACCGAGAAAACTGCTTCTAAAGCGTGCTCTCTGGCATCCAGGTGTCGTTAACTGAGTCCGGTGTCTTAATAAACCAAATACCTGAGCCACAGTAAGGAGAACCATGCTTAAAAGGTACATCTGGCTTGTTGTAGCCACTGTATTCTTCGCTTTTCAGATGTTTGTCGGTAACGTCTCGGCGGCTGAGTTGGATGTTGCGACCCGTACAATTCCGCTTGATGACAAAGGTGGAACCCTCGAATTGAGCCTCAAGCAAGTAAAGGAAGGCAAGCGGTTGTTTCAGTACGCTTGTGCCCAATGCCATGCCGGTGGCGTCACCAAAACAGACCCGAATGTGGGTCTTGATCCAGAGTCTTTGTCATTAGCAACTCCATCCCGCAATAGTGTAGACGCGCTGGTGGACTACATGAAAGACCCAACCACCTACGATGGGGCACAGTCCATCGCAGAAGTGCATCCTAGCCTCAAGAGTAAGGACAACTTCCCCGAAATGCGCAACTTGACGGAAGATGATCTGGTCGCGATCGCAGGTCACATTCTGCTGCAACCCAAAGTAGTGGGCGACAAATGGGGCGGCGGTAAAATTTACTATTAAACGCGCAGACACCACGCCTTCGCGTTTCTCAAAAGACCTATAGTGGCAGGCTGTAAACTTACCAAAAGTCTACAAGCTGGCACTACAGGTCTTTTTCGTTCAAGGAAACCAACAACTTATGCAGCACTGCATCATCTGGATTCGTCGGTTCATCGTTGCGATTTGGGTATGCCTGCTGTTGGTGATCGCTTCCCCTGTGTATGCGGCTGATGCCTATGTTGCTCGGTACTTGCGGGTCATTGAACCAGTCCCACTAGTGTTAGATGAGCAAGGTAAGACGCGCCTGTTTACACCCGAAGAGCTTTCGGCAGGGAAGCAGTTGTTTGAGCGCAACTGCCTAAACTGCCATGTAGGTGGTGCAACGTTACCAGATCCAACCGTTTCTCTATCGCTGGCAGATTTGCAGAGCGCGATACCGCAGCGGGATACCATCAATAGCCTAGTGGCCTATCTCAGGCAACCGATAACCCATGACGGTACCGAAGAAACCTTTTGGTGCCGCCAAGTACCCGAAAGTTGGTTGCCTCAAGCGCAAATTGAAAGTCTGGCTGGCTTTGTGCTCAGAGCCGCCCAGAAAGCTCCAGGGTGGGGCGGCTCTGAGTTTCAAGATCAGTAGGCGTCGCGAGTATTGGTCAAGCCTCGTTGTTTCTGCTGCATACCCGTTTGGTTTCTTCGACGCGCTGTCGTAGATTTGGTTTAAGATCTATAAGGTGTTATGTGCGCTTTAAACCCTTAAGAGAGCTATGAAATCAATCCATTCTGTTACGAAAAGCCTTTGCCTCACATTGATGGCTGCTTTACTTGTTGTTGGTAGCTTTTTCGTGTCAGTAGCGCCAGCCGCTGCCGAAACCGTTACCGTTAAGATGGGCGCTGACAATGGGCTGTTAGTCTTCCAACCCGCCAGTGTAACGGTCAAGCCTGGCGATACCGTGAAATGGGTGGTTAACAAGGTGCCTCCTCACAACGTCATTTTTGATGACAAAGCCATCCCCGGTAATGACAAAGCACTGGCAAAATCCCTTTCTCACCCCCAGCTTGAGATGTCTCCTGGCTCAGGCTACGAGTTAACCATCCCCAAAGATCTCGCACCTGGTGAGTATTCTTACTTCTGTGCTCCTCACCGGGGTGCTGGTATGGTCGGCAAAGTCACCGTTGCAGGCTAACAATTAGGGCGAAATGGAACTGGCTGCTAGGATTCGGCGGTAGTTCCATTTTCGCTTCTAGAAACATTGACTTTATGGGCAATTAATTTCAGAATCATTGCTGAAACGCAGAATACGCTCCATCGTCTACTCATACTTCTCGCACGTCTTACACAGCAATGAAAGTCTTGTACAGCAGCCGTGAAGCAAGGTTAGGGCGCTGCGTAATTTGATGTTCCTATCAAACTTATTACAAGTAGAGGAAACCTGTTTGAAGAGACTATCGCTCGCGCTGATCGCGATCGTGTTCTTGATGAGTCTGGCAGGCTCTCCTGCACAGGCAGCAAACGCGGCAAACGGTGCAAAGCTTTTTAACGCCACCTGTGCTGCCTGCCATACAGGTGGCAATAACGTCATTCTGGCTAAAAAGACTTTAAAGAAAGAAGCGTTGGAGAAGTATGGCATGGCCTCTTTAGAAGCCATTAAAACCCAGGTAACCAACGGCAAAAACGCGATGCCTTCGTTTCGTGGACGGTTAAATGCGATGCAAATTGAAGATGTCGCAACCTATGTATTAGAGCAATCCGAGAAAGGTTGGTAGCGATTTGGCTCTCGATCGATCACATCAGCGTGACAGAGACTAGAAACGATCTCGTCTCTAAAGCAACTTGAGTATACCAGGCGGTTTTTTTGGCAATCTGTCCTTAGAGCAGCACTCATTTTAAGGGAAGTGTAGTATTCTCGCTTCTAGATCACTACAAAGAAGGAAAAGTTCGTGGTTCCTCTTCGTGACGATAATCCCACAAGCATTACGCCGATTGTCACTTATGCGTTGATCGCAGCCAATGTTCTGGTGTTTCTCTACGAGCTAACGCTCTCGCCGCCTCAGCTTGAGCAATTCTTTCGGGTGTGGGCTGTCGTCCCTAGAGAGCTAACCGCCAGTTTTTCTGGGCAACTTACCGCTCAACCCCTACCAGAGTGGATTACGCTTTTCACATCTCAATTTCTACATGGCGGCTTTTTACACGTCGCTGGCAATATGCTGTTTCTTTGGATTTTTGGCAATAATGTCGAGGATCGCTTAGGACACATCAAGTATTTAATTTTTTACCTTGCCTGCGGGGCTTTGGCAGCCCTCACCCAGTGGTTTTTTTCGTCTGGATCAGCCATTCCATCGTTGGGAGCCAGTGGAGCGATCGCAGGCGTGATGGGAGCTTACATTCTACGCTTCCCAAAAGCGCAGGTTTTGACGCTGATTCCGCTCGGCTTCTTCTTTTGGACTTTTCGGGTACCCGCCTTTGCCTTTTTGGGTTTCTGGTTTTTGCAACAGGCGCTGTACGGCTTAGCGAGTTTGGAAGCTCCAATGAACATTGGTATGGAGAGCGGTGGCGTTGCATATTGGGCACACGCGGGAGGCTTTGTGTTTGGCGCGATTTTGGGTCCCTTACTGGGGTTATTCTCGGATGAATCCAAGCCTCAGGCGTTTTGAGTCATTTCTTTGCTCAATTCACTCTGGCACGAAAGCGAATGAAGCCATAGGAGTTATTGGGTGCTCCCGGTGCAGTGGCATTGGGTAGGGTCGCAGGACTTTTAACCACATTTACAACCACCGCTCCATTTGTATTGGTGGCAGAGCAGGAAACAGATGGGGTTGCTCCGGGATTGAAGAACTGCCCTCCATCGCTGTCGGGGACGTTCGTGAGGTTGGTTGATGTAGAGCCGATCGTCAGGTTGATACCTGACTCTGGTGTAGTGCTAAACGAGCCAGGCACAAACGTGCTGTTACTCGGCACTAAGTCACAAAGGCTAATGTTAGTTGCTGCTTTGCCACCGTTGGACAGGAAGTAAATGGTGTATTCCAGCACATCCCCTGGACGAATCGTCCCGCCATTCGTTGTGCCTCGCAGGTAAGTGCTGATACCACTGGTTGCGTCAATGGGAGTGGGCCAATTGACAGCATTGTCGTTGGTGGAGCCCGGGTCATCCACAGTGGTTGTAATATTGACTCCATTCATCGCTGTAATGCGTTTAACCAACAAAATTTGAGGGGTGGCCCCTGCAACGGTAAAAGGCATCGTTACAGTAGCAGGGGTCGGATCTTCTTTGCCTGCGGCATCGATCGCGGCGTAGGTAAAGCTCACCGTAATCGCGCCATCGTTGGGGTCGAGAGTCAACTTCGTGGGGTCGTAATTTGTGATCACCTGCCCAGTCGTAACGGCAGTACCGTTGTAGTACAGCGTGCCATTAGTAGGCAGCGTCACAATCTTGAAACTCTTGCCGCTGCCCAAAGCTCCGTCTTCGGGATCGGTTCCCGTTAAGGTTGGCACCTGCACAGTTGTCGTTCCACCTGGATTGGCTTGAGCCGAGGGCGTTAAGTCGATCGTGTTCGGGAGTTGTTCAATGCCAAAATTTTGATTGGTGATGTTGGTCGTCGTTGTCGTGATGGCAATGTCACCGGGAGTCGTTGTTTCAGTGGTGCCATTTTTGTTTTCACCCGTATTGACCCAGTTTGCTGGCAAGCTAGGAACGGCAGGTGCAGTTGCCCCAACAGTCACAGTGGCATCATTAGAGAGTCGCAGCGTCACAGTAGCACTTTGAGGAACATTGGTGAGCGTATAAGTGCCATTCGCCGCAACGGTGGCCTTACTGATGACCTTGCTCGTACTATCGACGGCATAAACCGTCAAGCTGGCCGATCCGGCATTGGTGCCAGCATCACTGCCGTTGATAGTAATGCTGCCATCTGCATCGCTAAAGACAGTGCCGCTTACCGTGACAACAGGAGCACTGACGGTCACGTCTTCTCCGGTACTAGAGGCTGGGTTATACGTGGCAGTGGTCGTTCCAGTAGCGGTCGTGCGAGTAGGATCGAGATAAGTAGCAGTGGCTGGGTTCTGATAGGTGCCTGGTGTTGTACCCGCCCCCACATTGACTGTGAAGGTAATCTGTACCTGCCCCCCACCTGGAATAGTAAACTGCCCAAAACTCGGATTCGTTGCACCTACACTAGGATTCGTCGGTGTGGGTCGGGTAGCACCACCACTCAGGTTAACCGCGCCTAAAGAAGCATAGGTAAAGCCCGTCGGTAAGGCATCAGAAATATCAACCTGAGTCGCGCTCGCTTTATTCGTAGCATTGGCAACCGTAATCGTATAAGTAGCAGTATTACCTGCGACGATCGTCGGTGTGCTAGTCGTCTTTGTCACGGTGAGCTGCGGTACACAGGTGGCCCCGGCAATGCTGGTAGTGGCATTTGTAGGTGCCACACTAACTGGCCCACTTAAACCTGTCCCGCCAGTTGCCCCACCGAATACTCCTCCAGCAGTGGTTCCGGCTGAACCACCGATCAGTTGTGTGATGGTGCCAGGACTGGCAAACACAACACCGCCACCACCACCACCACCAGGGCCGTGAGGAGCCCCCCCTCCTGTATTCGTTCCCCCCTGCCCACCGCGTGCGTTAATAGTGAGACCTGCTGCACTGTTGTTCTGCGAAATGACTAGGACGCTACCACCCGCCCCACCGCCACCGCTGGAGTCATTATCTGGTATGAGCGTTGCAGTCGCGCCATCAGCAGTAATAGTGCCCGCTGTGCCGATCGCGCCCGTGCGAATCAGCACAGCCCCGCCACCTGCGGCACCACTACTGGCTAACCCAGCATTGGGCGTACCCGTGCCGTTGTTGGTGGTGCCCGCACCGCCGCCACCACCCAGCACTAATCGATTAGCCGCTGCTACCGAAAAGGCTGCGCCTCCCACACCACCATAGGGAAGATTACTGCTCCAGGTGTTGCCGCCTTTACCCCCAACGCCCCCATTACTGCCGCCACCACCACCCGAGTTTTGATCGTTAGAACCAGGGTTCCCATCGGTACCACCACCGCCTGCATTACCGGGTCCTCCACGACCGTTACTACCATTGAGATAGCCCTCTACACCTGTATCGACCAGTGCGCTCGTCGTTGCATTGTACAAGTATCGGGGCGTTCCTGCCGTGCCCTCACCCTTGGCAGCATTCGTGTTTACACTCGTCAGCGTGCGGACATCTGTATTCGCACCTCCCCCCCCGGAAAGCTGACGACCGCCACCGCCGCGAAAGCCTTGCCCAGTAACGTTGATACTTCCTCCACCCATATTCAGCGTCCCAGCGACGTCCATCGCCACAATGCCACCTGTTGCCCCGTCCCACGGTAGAGCTGTGACGGTGCCGCTAAGAGTGGCGGTGGTGTATTGAGGGATGCGGATGACCTGAAAGCGCCGCTGCCCTTGAGTAGCACCACCTGTATTATTGGCGTTGCTGTAGGTGTTGACTAAGCTGGTGCTGATATTGATTGTGCCACCACCCACCCCGACGGCATTCGTTGCTACAACATATTCAAAATTGCCAGCAGTGAAGTTGCCGTTACTTAAGTTGCCGTTGATAAATCCAGGGGCAGCGCCGTTGTTTGATGCGTCGCCATCACCATAAGTGCCTGGATTTGTTGCGCTAGTATTATTTGTTGAGTCAATATCTGCACCCTGCATTTGAATAATTAGCAGCAGATCACCAGGCTGAATGGCGGCTGAACCGCGTGCTGTACTCACATTGATGTTGGTACCACTTGCCGATGTGCCTGGGTAGTAGGTGTTCACCGCACCGCTTAAAGCAGATGCAACCCCATCTTTGCCCGGTGTAGCACACACTCCAGCTTTATCTGCCAGTACAGGTTGTGTCGGCAAGAGTAACTGTGGAGCCAGGAATACGCCCGAAATGAGTAGCGTTCCTAAAAGGCGTAAGGGGGGTTTCATCGTCTTTTTTACTGGATAAGAGTTACAGGCATGGGAATCAAGAGTTTTGTGATACCAGGAATCTAAGGACACTCGCTTCGACAGCAACGACCTTGATTAGCACCTTTGTTGATGAGCAGCCGTTAGCTTCATATTGCCCACAAAGGCACTCTGATCCGTGATTATTTATGGGTTCAGGAAGACGGCTGAAGTTGGTACGGTTCCAGGAAGTGGGATATTGGGTGTGAGAAGTGGGGAAGAGGAGGGAGCAGGGGAGGCAGTCGCGATCGCAGGAGCCGTCGAAGCGTCGTTGGTAGGAGTGGCCGCAACAGGAACTGACGGCTGTTGCTGCGGGGGCGGCACACGCTGTTGACCAAAGCCGCTAAAGAGTTCGTTGAGTTTAATGGTGATACCGAGATACGGGCCGCCAGCAGAACGGGAGTTGCCATCGAAATCACGATCGCCCACCCGCCCAAACATATAGCCCGCTGCTAACCGAAGATTTGGGGTCAAATAATAGCCCACCTCTGCAACCAAACCAGTCTCGCTGTATCCAACACCAGGTTGATTGATCCAGCGAGCTTCCCCCACCAGATCCCACTGATAACCAAGGCGGTAGGTGGCGCGTACCTGACCAAGCGTGACCAGTCCCGTATTGACAAAATCATCAGCCAGGTAAGAGGTGCTGCTTCGCAGGGCAAATTTGCCATAGAACTCCCAGCGCCAGTTAGGTGCGTAGATTGCCTCGGCAGCTAGAACATGATCGACTGACCCTGTGCCACTACCAAACAGAATGGTGTCAGGAATGGTCGAAGGATTCTTGCGATACTCATACCGCAACAACGCATTAAACTTGTCATCGTTTGGATCGCGATAGGCCAATCCCAACTTCAATGTAGCGGTGTCGCCCAGCCCAGCTAGCTTCTGGTTCGCAGCGCTGGCTTGCTGGAAGCGCAACAACGCTGTCAGAGAAGGCGAAATTTTGCCCAGAGCAGCAGCAGAAATCACCGTATTACTGCCTTCAGAAGACGTGCGGTGCTCAAAACGAGCGCTGGCCTGAAACGCGGGATTATCGGTGTAAGCGATGCCAACGCTATAGGTATCACCCGATTGCAGCCCAACGGACGCACTCGACTGACCCGGCGCAAACGGTTGAGCAAATTGGCTACCAGCCGCCGTTCTGCCAAAGAAGTTGCCAAACACATGCTCATAGGCCAGATCCATTTTCAGGCCGGGTGCCAGGATGATCTGATGACTGATGCCCGCTGTCCCGTACATGGTCATCTCATCAGCACTTCTCAGCAGCGAGAGCCGTCCACTGACGGTGGTGTTGGCTCCCAGCTTGTAGTCTCCTGCCACTCCCAAGCTGGTGATAGACTGTCCGGCAAATTGTCCCCGCGTGTAGAACTGCTGCGCCAACTGCACATTGACACCGGGCATGGCTTGCCAGTTTAATGCCAGCAAGGTGCGATCGTTATAAACTGCGTCCGTCTTTGCAGAAAGTGTCGTTTCGTTTTGCGCCAGGAAGGTGAGGCGTGGGTTGAGGGGCACCGTCAGGCGCGATCGCAACTGGTCAGACGTGGTGTTGAACGCAGAGTTCATATGATCGGTGCGATCGCGGTGAAACCAATCAACCGCCAGTTCTGATGCTCCAAGCTTTTGGATAACACCCGCAGAAATCGTGGTCAGCGAGTTGTCTACTCTAGAGCCAGGAACGGCTTCTAACCGGGGCGTGATCAGATCTTCCAGAGTAGTTAGCTGGCGTGGTGCAATCCCTCTGTTATTCTCACGATCGTACTGGAACCGAAGCGCTGTGATGGGGGAAAGTTTGGCAGTGACCTGAGCACCATAGCGAGTTTGACCCGGTACAAAGCTTACGGTTGCATTATTCGCAAAACCCGTTTCAGCCGATCGAAAGTAGGCACGCCCATGAATGCCATTCGCAATGTCTCCTTCCAGTTCTGCACGGTAGGCTGCACCACTAACCCGACCCAGCGTGACCGAAAGGTTGCTGGAATGGGCATATTCAGCAATCAGACGAGCACTAGAGCCGAGAGAAATCAGAGCATCGGCTCCGTAAAGCTCAAAATCACGGTTGCCCTGGTCTTCCTTCAGGTAGGTGGCACCGATCCAGCTTTCTCGGTTTTGCTCTCGCGACAGATGGTAGACAGCCCGTCCTGCATAAATACTGTTGTTGGAACCGGGTGTATCGTACTGGTACGTGACGACAATCCGCCGTACCAGAGTTTCCCCATCCGTTCCAATATCTGTCCGCAGAACAGGTTGGCGGAAGAGCAACGTGCCACGATCGTAGTCAATGTCGTAGTCAGTGCCCCGGTTGAGCGTTTTGCGTTCAATGACGGTTCCAGGACGAGTGAGTTCTTCCAGTTCCAGGAAGACGTTTTCACTGCCTTCGACGAGCAAGCGCCGGGAGACAAAGTAATAGCCGCTGGTGCCATCAGGGGCGATCGTGTCTCGTTGGAAGCCCTGAACATTATTGCCGTAAAAGCCCGTCAATTGCAGATTACCAAGGTTGTAGTTGACCTTCAGACCGTGCAGTTGGCGCGTAATAGCGGTAAACTCCTGCGATCGCCGCGCAAACTCCTCGGTGTTGTAGTCGCCCCACATGGCGTAGTCGATGCCTGCACCCAGAATCGGTGACGTGCGCTCGACCCGAAGATACAGGCTGTCGGTAGACGGAGCCAGCACGGTAGATTGAGAACTGTCGCCATACGTTGGGTAAACCTGATCACAGGACTGAGTATTGCGGAACAAGCTCGTAGTGCCGTCGCAGGTTTCGTTCAGGTTGCGATGGCTGTTGTAAGCTCCGGTGAACAACCATTCGCCAATTTTTCCAGTAGTAAAGACTGCTCCCCGCACGTCTAGCTTGTAACGGTTGTCACGATCGGCGGGTAGAAAATCTCGGAAGCTGTCGTAGAAGTTGGTGCCCCGTTTGCCAAAGCGAATATCGATGACACCAGTGGCGATCGACGGACGCAGATTGGTTTCAAACAAGAGTTGGGTAAATGCTTCCAGCGTGCCCGACACGGCTCGAATGTTCACCGTTCTAGCATTCAGGCCAGAGCGCAACGATGCGGTAAACTGCCCCTGTGTGGCCTTCACCTGAAAGCCCGGTTGGTCAGGGCTGGCATCTGCACCCACAAATTCGCCTTCAGAAGCAACCAGCGTGACGATCGAATCTCGGTTGGAGCGGTTGCCCTTATCGTCCAGCAGTTGGCCTTGCACGGTGGCGGTCGATCGCCCATCTGCCGGAATTCTTGTCTCAATCGTGCTGAGCGTCATTTGCTGCACGTCACCGCGTACCTGTACTTGCACGGTCGCCAATACACCTGCAACGCCATTGTTGACACTCTGGGCCGTGAGCGTATTTTCGCCTTCCTTTAATGCGACTCCATACCAGGTTTGCGTCACGATGCCAGTCACTTTGTCTGTCTCTGTGCGCCCAACCAGGCTGTCAGACACCTTCGTACCGTTCACGCTCAATTCAACCTGGCTGCCCTGGGTGTATTGCAAAATCACCGTTGCCGCAGGGACATCTAGAACAGTCTGCGCTGCTGGTAGGAGAATGCGGATTTCGTTGGGGGAGAAGGGGGCGGAGGAAGAGAGGGGGGCAGGGGAGGGAGGGGAAGCAGGGGGAGTAGCGGGTGTTTGCAGTGCTGGGGTGGGTGTAATGGTTTCGGGAGCGGCGATCGAGGATGGCAGAAGCGGTGGAACAGATGGGCGTGTTGCGGGAGTGGCGATCGGCGCTGGTTGAGCGACGGAACTGGGCGCAATCAATGGGGTAGCAGCAGGTTCACTAGCTGACTTTTCTTCTGTAACGGCTTGAGCAACCCTGGTAAACGGCGCGTTTAAAGCGGGAGTGGCTGCGTTCGCTTGGGGCTTGAGGCAAAACAGCAGCAGCAATTCGGTTGTTAGGGATAGCCACAGCCAGCAAACTTTTGGGTGACGTTTCTGCGGTTTCATGGCTTTGCCCCTTCCCGAAACGAAGGCGTGACCGCAAAGTTCATCCGCACCATGCCGTTAGGCTCCAGATGCACCAGGCGAGATTGGCTATTACGTTCACTGAAGTAAAGATTGGGAGCCAGGGTATAGCCCGGAATGCTGCTCAAATCGAGTACACCCGTGCGATATCCGGGCAGCACATTGGCAACTGAGTACAAGCCATTCGCATCGGTGGTAATGCGGTTCCCGTCGTCCATGAAGATGACGGCATTGGGCACACCTGGCTCTCCTGGCTGCTGTTCACCATCAAAGTTTTTATCTATAAATACCCGTCCCAGAATGGTGCCGCAGTCGGTGATGATGCCCGATCGCAGCCGCAGTTGATGCACAGCGGGGCCATCCTTCACCCCAAAGCCGTTATCGGCTCGTTGTCCCAGAACGATCGCGCTATTCCGCCCTTTACCACGAATGGCATCAGGGGTCACGACGGCAGCGTAGGCAATGTTCAACACCGCGCTGGGGTCAGTTGCGCCTTGGGGTAGGGCCGTACCGATGCTAAAGGTGACGGTAGAGCCGCTTTGAGCTGTCGTAATAGGAACAGCCGACCCGCGAAAATCGCCTCGCACTGATTTGGGCAGAAAGCGGAAACCCAGCGGCAGCGTGTCAGTGACGGTCAGATTCGTGATTGGAGCGCTGGCAAGATTTCTGATAATGAGGCGATAGATCACGGTGTCGCCCGGTTCAGCCGTAGCCCGATCGCCCGTTTTGGTAATTTGAATCTCCTGTGCCTGACAGATACCTGCCCCAAAACTGAGAGCGGCAATCACCAGGCTGGACTGTTCCGCATCTTCAATGGTGATGCTGTCGGTAATTGAGGTGTTGCTGCTACCGCTGCTAATCGGTTTGCCATCGATCGCCGTTGCTGTGTAGGACACCTGACTGCCGCTGCGTGCCCCAATCGTTAAGCGGAACCGTCGTTGAGCATAGATAGAGTTTCGAGGCGGATTGATCACCAGGACGTAAGACCGTCCCTGATCGAGTTGCCCTTTTCGCACATCCAGCATGAAGTTGTAAACGCCGCGATCGCTATTGGTTAGCGAGAAGGGATTGCTGTTTTCGGTGTTGGGCGATCGACCTTCTGCAATCCCATTCCCTGGCTGATCCGGCACCTCGGTTGGTGTCAGCGAAATCAACCGCCCCAAATTGATGCCTGTTGGGTCTGCCGCATCCGATTCATACAGCGCAATGCTGAAGCCGGTGTAATCACTCAAGGCTTCTCCAGCACAGCCCACAATGCGGCCCAGCGGGTCAACCAGCTTTGGTGTAAACGTGCCGCCAATTTGGTTCGTCGAGTTCAGAATTTGCACGGATTGCGTCAACCCACAATTCTGACTACTCCCCGTTTGTGCATTGCACAAGGGTGCATTGATTGCGTCGTACTGATACGATGCGGTATTTTGCAACCGAATACTGGCCGCAGCGGCGGGTGCTGGGGTTTGTGCTCGCACAGTTGTCGCGGCTAGCATATTGGTAAGCAGTAGAGCGGCGGCGAATGGCTGCCAGTCTTTGGGAAGGGGTAGGTGTGACATCGGTAATCAAAAAGACATGCAAACCCTACCGGAAAGCGTTAAAGCCCTCCGTAAGCTAAAATCTCAGAATCGAAAAGCGAACCCTCTAGCAGTCAACACAGGCGCTAGAGGGCGTGTGACGACTAACGCACTTTCACCTGGTACTCAGCGCTGATGGGGGCTTTTGCAGCCAGCGTGCCAGGAAGGTTCCAGCGAATGTGGGTATAGGCTTCGGCGGGTGCAGGACGGGTTTCAACTTTGCCATTCGCCAAAGTGACCTGCACAGTAGGCGCTGCAACGAAACTGCGTCCACCATCAATGCTGTAAGTGATCTGAGCCGACTGGCTGGCTACCACTGCTTGCGCTGATTTCAGAATAAAGACAGTCCCTTTAGGAATGGGCTGATTCAGAGTCAGGTTTTTGACCGCACGATCGCCCTCGTTCTTGCCCACCAAGCGATACCGCAAGACATCACCCGATTGCACTGACAGTTGGTTTGTACCCTGCCAGGAGATAACTTCTTTGCCTTGAGCATCCTTACTGATGATTTGCTTTTCACCCACCAGGTTTAATGCCACTTTGGGATGCTGCATCGCTTTGGCGATCGCCACATCTGAATGAAATAACCCTGCCACAACGGGCAATTTGCTGGCAAAGGGAATAGTCAGGATTACTGCTGCGACTCCTAGACCCAGTGCGAATTGACGTTTCATGATTTCAGCCTCTTACAAATTAGGTGATTAACAGGGGAACATCAGCAAGTCCTGCTAGAACTTACTGATGCTGGCGCATTGGTCTAGTTGATCCGGCGGCGGAAGATGAAGGTGCCACTGGCTCCGGGTTGTATGGCGATACCCAAGGTATTGACGTACCGAGTCACATCCGTTGCCTGCGTCGTTCCCGTTTGATCACCACTGGGAGAGTAGGTAACGGTGCCAAACTGAGCGGTTGTCGAACCCACTACATTGCTGGTGTCGATCGTGCCGTTGGTATCGTTGTCTTTTGCCCAGGTGTTGGTACCTGTGGTGCCATCTTCAGTGATGACCACATTGCCCGCATTGAGCGTGACGTTGCCTGCACCGACTGGCGCGATCGAGATGTTGGTGTAGGTAATGCGGTATTCAATAAACCGACCAACCCGCAGATTGGCAGCGGTTGGAGTTTGCGTATAGTTCTCAACCACCGTCGTACCATTGGTGTCTAGAATGCGTGCATCCTTCACCATTTTCAAAAAGCCTGTGTAAACGCGATCGATCGATCGGTTTTGGGTGGGTTCTGCCGTTGCCAGATCAGGTCTACCATTACCATTCACATCCTGGAAGGCGTAGATAGGAATCGAGAAACCATTACCCGTATCAGTAGAAAGGGCCGTACCCGCTGGCAAGTCTACAGCGACGCTATAGTTCACCGACGTTCCAGCAGTTAGGGTGGGAATCGTGATCGCGCTACCAGACGTAAAGATAAAGTTGGTGCCGTTGTAGGTGTAAACGGCTGTTTGAGCACCATAGGTCAGCGTGACCGTTGTGCCTGTTGGTGGCAGAACCTCGCCCGCACCAAGCGTAAAGTTAGCAGAATCAGGCACTAGCAGAATATTACTGAGGCTGCCTGTTGTGGGGTTGTTGATCGTATTCAGGAAGGTGACTGAGTTTGGATCGATCGTTGTATTGGGTGCGGTATTGACTGGAATCGTAGATGACTTATTGGTAAAGTCGTCATTGTTATTCGTTGGCCCTACGGCTCCAGGTTGACCGTTTGGCCCGTTGAGAATCGTACCCGCCGCCGCTACGGTATAAACGTTATCTTCACCACCTGGCCCCGTACCTGTGTTGTTGCCATTGCTGTCTACCCCATCTGCTGTTGGGGTAGCCACACCTGTAGTCGGCGTGTTGGAACCAACGGTACCATCGTCGTTGAAGTTGCTAGGAGCCTGGTCACCCGATTCGTCGTACACCAAAGTGGTACCGCCACCGGATGTTTGACCAAAGACTTGAGCCAAGTTGGCAATCGTCGTAGTTGCCGTTACGCCCGTCGTTGTGACCTGGAAGCTAAAGCCTGTCACGGTTGTACCTGCGGCAATAGGAGTTGTTGTTGCGTCGTAGACAAACCCAACACGCGTGATACCTGAGGCCGGTCGAGTCGCTGTCCAGGTCGCGTTGTTTGCCGTAGTAGTCGTTGGGTCGGTCGTATAAACAACTGTCCAGGCAGCTGGGGTTGTAGGGGCTGTAGGGGTTCCAGTCAGCGTTGTTCCGACTGGAATGGCATCAGAGACCAGAACTCGGTTCGTGCCAATGCCATTGACGGTTGTGCCCACCAGGTTTGCAGGGCTAAGTCCACTCGTGCCTGCTGGTGCGGTGGCATCTACGCGCAGCGACAAACCATAGGTCAACACATCATCGTTGAGTGCGGCTGTACCAGCGTCACTGTAAGCTGTGCGGGTCTTCAGAACGGCAGCAAACGCCTGGGGCTGCGAACCCACCAATACCTGTTGCGTCACGCTGGCTTCCCGTTCTCCGTTGCTGGGCGCACCTGCGGCTTCGCCTGTTGCCGTACCGTCTAAATTGTCGATCGTCCGAATCTCGGTGGTATTAGCGCCATCGGGAGCATCAGGCTGGTTCTGGGTAGCAGCGCTATTGTCATTAGGGCCCGTATCGCCTAGTCGCACCGCAACGGTTGCACCGGAAGAAGCCAACCCAGAAATGGTGACAGGCACACGCACAATGACCGAACTACCCGCTGCGATCGAAGCCGTCGTCAGTCCGCCCCCTGGAACAGGGTTAAACGTCGTGCCGCCATCAGTGCTGTATTGGAGTGTTCCAGCGGTTCCTGGCCCTGTCACTACGGCACTGCCTGGAATAAAGAAGCGGGTGGGGTCGTTGCCAACATTCGTGAGCCGATAGTCGTAGTTGAGAACATCATTTGGCAGCACGGTGCCACCATTAACGTCATTAATCGCTAGAGGCGTTGCGGTGATGCCAGCCACTTCTGCAACCGTAACAGTGACTGTGTTAGACGTGGCGTTGATCGTAGTGCCAGGTGCGTTTGGGTCTTCATAGGTCGCGGTTGCTGTATTGCTGATGGTCGTTCCGGCGGCTGTGCCATCTGCAAGGGCAGACGTGGAGACTGATAACACACCGCCAACGAGAAGAGTCGTCGCTAGCAGTCGGCGATAGGTACAACGGGTTCGTCTTTGCATGACTGTATAAACAATAAGAACGTAGGGAGGTCAGCAGTGTCTCTGCACCCATGCGTTGAGAAGACTCACCCCAAAAACTGAGCCTGCGCTGCAAAAGCGGCTTACAGACAGTGAACAGCCAGCAAACTACAGCGCTCCAGTAGCCAAGCGGCTCGTAAACCGATTCGTCCGATTAGAAATGGGACGTTTCTTAGGGGCCGGGTCTACGGGAACGTGATTGGGAGTAGGGCAATAGGTGCAGTAGAAGCCTCAATGGCTCCAGAGTTTTCCTGTTGAGGGAGCTGTACTGGATGCGTATGAGAAAAGTCGTGAAATTTGGGGCTTGTTGGGGGCGATCAATGAACGTCTGGGCTGGAGGTAATCGAATGGATTGCTTCCTCAGCGACAGGTATTACTAAACTGTTTTTTAGCAAAAACCTGAGACTCTTGCTCTTAGCATTCCCTGAGCGGTGTAAGGGTTTCTCAGTGCAAACACCGGAACTTACCGCCTCACATAAAATTTGTTACAGCAAGTTTTAGCGAAGATCCAGGGTTTCTGTTTTTAAACGTTCCCAGCACGGTTTAGCGGCTTCTCAGCCTAAATGCTGAAGTTTATCACCTCAAAAACAACGTTTTGCGCAGCACATTCGCCTCAAGCACCCAACGCTTCTCTGAAGCACAAATGGTTAGCCGAGTAGACATTGAACTTAGTTGAGGCTGCTCGCCTTAAAACTCAAGGGCACGATCGCTGGCTTGTATAAGAACCATTCTTCAGCTTGGATGTGCATGAACGTGTTATCTTGCCAACTTTCGTTTCAGCCTCTCAGTTAAGGCATAGCGAGGAGGGGCGCTCGATCGACGTTGTAAGACCGTCTGAATTGAGTTAGAGTCAACCAAGTCAGGCAATTGTCCGATCGGCTGTCTCTGGTCAACTCCGTCAGACAGTGAAGCAATTTCTGATAAAATCTTATAAAAAGTTAAGAATTAACTGCGACTCCCTCATGAATTTATTAATTGTGGGTGCCACTGGCACGTTAGGAAGACAAATAACTCGCCGCGCGTTAGATGAGGGATATCAGGTTCGCTGTCTAGTCCGCAGCGTGAAGAAGGCAGGTTTTTTAAAGGAGTGGGGTGCCGAGTTAGTGCAGGGTGACCTGTGTGTGCCAGAAACATTGCCACCAGCACTTAAAGATGTGGATGCAGTAATCGATGCTGCAACAACACGGGCAACGGATTCACTCAACGTCAAGCAGGTTGATTGGGAAGGTAACGTCAATCTTATTCAGGCGGCCAAAGCGGCAAACGTGAAGCGCTTTATTTTCGTTTCAATTCTCGATGCTGAGAAGTATCCCGATGTGCCGTTGATGGAAGTGAAACGCTGCGCTGAACTCTTTCTAACCGAGTCAGGCTTGAACTACACCATTCTTCGTCCTTGCGGGTTTTTGCAGGGTCTCATTGGACAATATGCAATTCCAGTTCTGGAAGGTCAGTCCGTCTGGGTTATGGGTGATACGTCACCAACTGCTTATATGGACACGCAGGATGTTGCCAAGTTTGCGGTACGTGCATTGACCGTGCCCGAAACGGAAAAGAAAGTGTTTCCAGTTGTGGGTCCGCGCGACTGGGGTGCGTATGAAATTATTCGGTTGTGTGAGCGGCTCTCAGGGCGTGAAGCAAAGATTAGCCGAATGCCGATCGGTCTGATGCGGTCTGTGAGACGAATGACGCGGCTTTTTCAGTGGACGTGGAACATTTCCGATCGACTGGCATTTGCCGAAGTTGTTTCTTCTGGCAAGCCTCTAACCGCGCCGATGGATGAGGTCTACACGGTTTTTGGGCTAGATCCAAACGAAACAACCACGTTAGAAGCGTATTTGCAAGATTACTTCAGCCGCATCCTCAAAAAGCTGAAGGAGCTTGACTATGAAAAATCCAAAGGGAAGAAGAAAACGGATAAAAAGCGAACCTACCCCCGCTTCTAGCCTACTCCAGGTAGACTAAGCGGCTGGGCGTAATGAAACGAGGATGTTGGGAGGTGGGGGGTGCCCTCCTGACTGGGGGCAAAGCTCCCAAGTCCCTTTTTACAAATCATTATGGCTACCTATTTACTCGAACAGGTAGGCTACTCGAAATGGTATAGTCCCAATACTCAAGCATTGCCCTTTCAGGTGAGTCTGCGCTGTGCCCAAAGCTGGCATTATTTACAACGACATCAAGCCTGTAGCTTGTCGAACTGCCGAAGCATTGAAAGACAAGCTTGTTGCGTGTGGCTGGGAGGTTTTTCTGGCAACGGGTGCTGGCGGCATTCTTGGTTATTCCGATCCGCAAGGCCCGGTTTGCCATATGCCGATCGATTACCTGAACGCGCCTGGGTTCGATCGCGACATGACTTTTGCCATCGTGCTGGGGGGCGACGGCACCGTGTTGTCTGCGTTTCGGCAGGTCGCGCCCTATGGCATCCCGCTGCTCACCGTGAATACAGGGCACATGGGCTTTCTGACCGAAACCTATTTGAACCAGTTGCCCCAGGCGCTTGAGGGCATTTTAGCGGATGAGTATGAGATTGAAGAACGGGCGATGCTGCGCGTGCAGGTGCACCGTAGCGAAGCCATGCTGTGGGAAGCGCTGTGCCTGAATGAAATGGTTATCCATCGGGAACCTTTGACCAGCATGTGCCATTTTGAGGTCAAGATTGGCGACCACGCCCCCGTTGATATCGCAGCAGATGGCTTAATTGTGTCCACACCCACCGGGTCAACCGCTTACTCACTATCGGCTGGTGGCCCAGTGGTCACACCTGGAGTCCCTGTCCTTCAGTTGGTGCCGATTTGTCCCCATTCGCTGGCATCACGGGCGCTGGTCTTTGCTGATACCGAGCCAGTAACCATTTTTCCGGCTACGCCTAACCGTATGGTGATGGTGGTAGATGGGAACGGAGGCTGCTACGTGTTTCCAGAAGATCGGGTGCGCATTGAGCGATCGTCCTATCATGCGCGCTTCATTCGCTTGCGATCGCCAGAATTTTTTCATCTTCTGCGTGAAAAGCTTGGCTGGGGGTTGCCTCATGTGGCTAAACCCTCATCAGTAGAATTGCCGTAGTCATAAACCTTCAGTAGTGGACGTTTACAGCATTCAGTGAGAACCTTGTTCACTAGTGGAAACGCTCTGTCAAGTTTGTCAACAGACCGCACGGTATCCAAGTCTTCTTTGAACGTGCTACAACAGGAAGAGTCACTAGGTATTCATTCCTAGTAAGATTCTTATAAACTCAGTTATTTTGTAACTGATACTGTCTACATATCTGTATGAATAGCGTTCTGCCCGACTCACCTCCCTGCGTGCTGCTGGTTGAAACCGATGAAGCGCTGGCAAATCATGTCAGCCTTGACTTAAAAGAGTCTGGTTATGACATTGTGATGGCACCCGATGCCGTAGGAGGGTTGCGTCAAGCAACAGAGCTACAACCGGCGCTGATTGTGGTTGATCGCATGCTGGCGGGCGAGTCGGGACTATGGTTCTGTAATCGTTTACGATCGCTAGGGAACCGCATCCCCGTTTTGTTGATGATGGCGCGAGACAGCGTAGACGATCGTGTCGCTTGTTTGGAAGCAGGCGCTGATGACTACTTTCTCAAACCCTACAGAACCGAGGAATTTTTGAGGCTGGTGCGCCTTTATCTACAGCCCGATAACCCCGCCAGTGAACGCTTACGCTTTGGCGACTTGATTTTAGATCTGGTCACTCGTCGCGCCTTACGCAATGGACGAGCGATCGACCTCACCATGAAAGAATTTGAATTGCTTAAGTACCTGATGGAGCATCCCCGTGAAGTGCTGACCCGTGAGCAAATTCTGGAAAACGTGTGGGGCTATGATTTTGTGGGTGAATCAAACGTGATTGAAGTATACATCCGCTACTTGAGGCTGAAGATTGAAGACGAAGGTGAGAAGCGCCTCATTCAAACAGTGCGGGGCGTCGGATATGTCATGCGCGAAGCTTGAGCCTGAATTAATAAATGCGTTGGGAACTCGATCGCCACTGGATGAGACTAAACAAAAGACGTTTAATACAAAGGAACAGGCTGTTGAGTTGGATGATAAGACAAAAGCTCGATCGCCAAATATCAAGCTATCGGCAGACATGGCGACACATGACCAGTATTCTACTGGCTTGCATTTTACTCGGTTGTTCGTCCTCAGTGCCAGCCGAGCCACCTACTATAAGGCCCCCTTCTGCTACAACACCTTCAGCTAATCCATCGGCAACGGTGCGAACAGCAACTAATTCTGGTCAGACTCTGCCGCTTTCGGCTCGTATTAATGTCGCCGATCAGGTGATCCAGCTTGAGGTCGCTCGTACCGCAGCACAGCAAGAAATCGGACTCATGTACCGCACGGAACTAGCAAACGATCGAGGGATGGTCTTTCCCTTTGATCCACCACGCCGGGTTGCCTTTTGGATGAAAAATACCTTGATTCCGCTAGACATGGTTTTTCTGCTCAAAGGCAAGGTACAGGCGGTCTCCAGCAATGTTCAGCCTTGCAAAGCCGACCCCTGCCCGATTTATGGCCCCAATGCTTTAGTGGATCAGGTGATTGAGCTACGCGCTGGACGCGCACAGGAATTGGGACTGAAGCAGGGCGATCGCCTGGTGCTGCAACCGCAATAGCTAATGCAGGAAGGCAGAAGTAAGAAAGCAGAGGTCAAAAGGCAAAAACTTTGTTGTTTCTGCCTTTGAGCGTTTGAATGTGATCGGTTATTTCCGACAAGGTGTACTAGGGGCTGTCATCAATTACGCATACACACAACTCGCAGCAAGGGCTTCAGCCCCTAGCCTTGTTAGGACGGGCGTGGTAGGGCTGATACTCAAGGTGTCTAAGCCTAATTGATGACGCGCCCTAGCCGCTAACCAAGCATTACCTGTCTTCTTAATACTAATTTTCTCTTTTAGAAATCAAATGTTGCAATCTTTCGGTAGATAGATTTTGTGATTGAGGATTGTCGTTATCTTGACATCTAATGTGAGGCTGTGAGCAATTAACTCTGTAAGCGATTAACTTCATCGCGCAGACATGACTGGAAAGCTGCATGAACCAAAGCAATGTTTCAATCGTCTAATGAGATAGTGCACGTCTAGCAGCAGGCATACCGTTTCTAATGATCGTGGATTTAAGCACTCCGATTGCTTGAGTAGGATGTGTTAGCGCAGCGTAATGCATCCTACTCAAGCAATCGGCTGGAGAGCGACGAGATGCCGAGTGAGAACGATTAGCGCATCAAGATCTTTGACCTGGGTACGATCGTTCACTCCATTTCACTGAATCCGTCTTCAGTAGAAAAGCTGAAGAAAAGCTAAAGGCATTTTTAGAATACTAGCCTGCTTCTGTAGATTCGCAGATGCCTGTTAGCCGTTGAGCTTGCTTAAGTAGGCATTAAGGATCTGAATGACAAAACGGCTTCTGTCGATCGTTCATGAAACGAAACTACATAGTCCATCCTAAATTGTGTAGTCAGCTTAAAGACTGGCTGATAGCCTTCTCAGCCAACTGTTCCTTAACCCACAATAGTGTCCTAGTCCAGAGGCGAACCATGACGGCACCGTCAACCTACACTCGTTTAATTCGGTTTCTACAGGAAGACCTGTCCCTTTCGGCTGCCGCGATCGCCATTGCACTCCGCCATCGGGAGCATGACCCCGGCCCCCTGCCGATGATTCTTTGGCAGTACGGTCTGGTGACGCTTGAACAGTTAGACCAAATTTATGACTGGCTTGAGCAGGCATAAGCGCTGGTTAGCCTCTTCCACTGAAGAAAGTCAGCTGACTGAAAAAGGCCAGCCGTGTTTTTGAGACAAACGCAACGAGCCTAAAACACGAGTGCTTGCAACCAGTAACCGGACACAATTAAACTCCAACATGCCAGGCAGGCTGACGGCTGACCGCTGTGAGCATCAACAGTTTAATTAAGAGCTTCTACTTATCTCACAATCAAAGAGTGAACTGGACTCAGTTCGCTCTTTTTGCGTATGCGGTCTTGCTATAACTGGTGATAGCTTGCCCCTTAAACGTGAACGTCCTTGAAAAGCGCTGGTGAACCTCTTGTGAATGATGTAAGCTCCAAAAGATGAAGCACATATTCTCTTTGCGACTAATTAGCTTTGGGTTGCTGCTGGTCTTGCCCTTTGGAGTGGGGTGGTGGGCTGTTGATATGCTGCGCTTTCAGCAACTTGCTGGTTGTCAGGCCAGTACAGACGCAGAAACGGATGATGCGATCGCCACAGGTTTTTACTGTGCTCAGGCAAGCGCCAGTCAGCAAACGATCGATAGTCTATCAGAAGCCATCCGGCTAGCGCGTCTGGTGCCTGCCGATCATCCCTTAGCGACCCAGAGCAATGGTTTGATCGAAAAGGCCTCCCAGAAGCTGCTGGAGCTAGCAGAAACGTCTTTTCAGGACGGCAATCTTGAAGAGGCAATCAGAGTTGCACGCCTCATTCCAGTCACGACAGAGGCGTACAAAACTGCCGATGGGCGCATCGAGTCATGGCAGTCGGCTTGGGATGATGCACAGACAATTTACAGCGATGCTCAGGCTTCGGCTGAACGTGACCAGTGGGATCAAGCATTTGAGAAAGCGAGAGAGTTGCGGCAGTTAGGCAATCGCTATTGGAACAGCGATCGTTACCAGGAATTAGTGCAGAAAATTCAGGAAGCTAAAGAAGGAAAAGCTGCCCAGGCGAAAGCAGACCGCGATCGCCAGCAAGCTTCTGAGGCAAAATACACCGCTCAACCTGACCTGATATCGAACTGGCAACAAGATCAGGCACGCGAAGCCGCCAAAAACCTCGATCGCGCTCGTAAACTGGCAAGCGCGGGTACAGCAGAAGGGCTACGTGCAGCGATGGATGCAGCGGGTTTAGTCCTTTACGGCACGCCTCGGTATGAGGAAGCGCAACGATCAGTGGATCGCTGGAATCGTCAACTGCAAGAAATGGAAGATCGTCCTTATCTCGCTCGTGCTGTGCAGTTGGCAAGCAAAGGAGATATGTCGTCACTGCAAGCGGCGATCACCGAAGCCAGCAACGTCAGTTTTGGCAGCGCACTCTATCAAGAAGCGCAAGACAAGATTGGTCAATGGACAGATGCCATCCAAAAGCTGCATTCGCAAGCCTACCCAGAACAAACTGGTAGGAACCGAATCAGTCCCGCTAACTACGCCATGCCAGCCGTCAAAACTACGACTCCGTAGTCGCTATTCACCCGGCAGTAAAAGATCTGTCGCAACTCGTAGGGTTCGGTATAGCCTCGGATTCAAGAAAAGCGAGAGCGTAACGCACCGAAAGGCTACTGATTGATGCGTTACGGCGTTACCTAACACACCCTGCGCCATCTGTGCACATCGGCACATCGGCAAAATCTACACGGTGGCAAAAACCTTGGCAGCGGCTGCAACACCCGCTCCAGCAGTGAAGCCTTCGTAACCAAGCTCTTGCAACGTCGCTTCCAACGCGCTGATCGCGGTCAAAATATCGCGATCGCTTACAAAGCCCAGATGCCCAATGCGAAAGATCTTGCCTTTAAGGTGATCTTGACCACCAGCGAGAATAATGTCGTACCGCTTTTTCATCACGGTGCGGATTTGTTCTGCATCGACGCGATCGGGAATCACGGAGGTAATCGCTGGACTCGCCGACTGATCAGGGGCCAACAGCGGCAATCCCAATGCTTTTACAGCGGCACGCGTGGCATGCGTCAAGCGCTGATGACGAGCAAAAATGTTTTCTAGCCCTTCTGTCTGCATCATACGAAGGGCGACTTGCAAGGCAAAAAACATGTTGACGGGTGGAGTAAAAGGCGTGGTGTTTTTCGCTGCATCCTTGCGATATTTGCCTAGATCCAGGTAGTAGCGAGGTAATTTAGCGGTTTTGTACGCCTCCCACGCTCTTGCATTTACAGCAACAAAGCCTAAACCAGGCGGCACCATGTAGCCTTTTTGAGAACCCGACGCAACGACATCTAGACCCCACGTATCAACAGGTAAATTGTAGGAACCCAAACTGGTGACCGTATCTACGATGATGAGGGCTTCGCCGTGCGCTTTGACGTGACGGTTAATGGTTTCCAGATCATTTAGCACCCCAGTTGACGTTTCGCTATGGGTGATAATGACAGCTTTGATGGCCTTCTGAGTGTCAGCCTCTAATGCTGCCCGAAATTTCTCTGGGTCAAGTGCCTGTCCCCATTCAGCCGTGATCGGGGACACATTCAATCCATACGCCTGAGAAACTTCAACCCAGCGTTCACCAAACTTGCCATTACTGCCGACCAGCACCCGATCGCCCGGACTCAAAAAGTTGATGATCGCCGCTTCGACTGCACCAGTACCGCTGACTGTGAGACTTAGCACGTCATTCTGCGTTTGGTGCAGCCATTTCAACCCATCAGTCACTTCTGCCATGATTTTGGAAAAGTCGCCGCTGCGATGCCCGATCGGGTGCTTCGCCATTGCGAGTAAAACCTGTTCCGGTACCGGGGTTGGCCCCGGAATCATCAGCATCAACTTGTCGTCCATGAATCTGCCCTGAGAGTCGCGATCGCCGCCCTTATTGACGGCATCTTCCAGGATGACACAATTTCTAACCTTTAAGCGACTGCTTATCGTGGCTTCTTAACGCAAATAAAGGGGAACCAATAGAGAGAAAACATCCATCAACTAGATACAGCGCTCCTAAATCATTGCCTGTTCCCGTTCAAGTATTAACTGCGCCAGCGGTTGGGAGTGAAAGGGATCGCCATACGTCGCTGAGTGGATGGCGCGGCAAGAGAAAAGCGCTAAATTCGCCTAATTGGTAGCGGTTTTGGTGATTGTGTAACACAATATAAAGAGAGCAGCCTGTCTAAGTTGATCCCAACTTCGTTTTGATTGATCCCCTGCCAGGTGTAGACACAAATACAAAAAGTCTATCAAGATTTCGTAATTTGATCCCCAAGCTGATAAAATACGGTAAGCGCGTAGAATTACCGTACTAAAACATGGAGCCTTCTAAAAAAATTAGCTCGAAGTTTCCGGCTGTGCCAGACGACTTGGAGCAGCCCAAGCTGTTCGTTCTGGGAGCAGGCCCGATTACGTTGAGAAAGCTGCGAGGGAGCTTTTTGGTGGGGTTGGGCTATTTGCTGTCGCCACTGTGCTGGTGGAATGATCTGATCTTTAACCTGCCTGTAGCGTGGGGGGTTGGCTATGTCCTTAGTCTGCTGTCGCCGACTTATTTTTTACCAGGGACGATCGTGGGGTACTGGCTCTCTAATCTGGTCGGTATTCTACTGATGCAGTTTGGTGCCGTTGATGTTCTACAGAATTCAACTAGCGATCGCAGCTTGGTCAAAGAACTTTTGATTGGTGTAGGGACTTCTACAGCCTACACGCTCGTTGTTCTGGTGCTATGCCACTTTAAGGTGATTGACCTCTCAACCCTTCTTCCTGGAGAGCAATTCTTAAGTTTTGGCAAGCATTAGGAGAACGTGAGATGACCAGTGCGTTGCTTTTGGTTGCCTCTAGCTTTGTCGTGGGAACGATCGTCGGTTTGACAGGCATTGGCGGGGCCTCGCTCATTACGCCCATGTTGATTTTTGGCTTTCAGGTTCCCGTTGCCGTTGCTGTCAGCTCCGATGTTGTGGCTGCCACCTTAATGAAAGTGGTTGGTGGCTGGAAGCACTGGCAGCAGCAGACCCTGGATTTGCAAGTTGTGAAGTGGTTGGCTTTGGGGAGTGTGCCGGGATCGCTCACGGGCGTTGCTGTTTTGCACACCCTTAGAGGCGTGAAGCAGTTGAATCTGGATGCTTTTTTGCTGCATCTCGTGGGGTTTGCCATTCTCTTTGTGACCTTCGCTGCTCTTATCCAATTGCTGCTGTTAACCTTTGCGCCTAATCTTCAATTACCTGAACTGCCAAAGTTAGATTTGGATACGTGGCAAGGGCGATCGCTAGCAGTGGCGATCGGCTTGGTCTTGGGCTGTGTCGTTGGTCTTACCAGCGTGTCGTCGGGGTCTATGTTTGCACTGGTGATCATCGCCTTTTTTCAGCTTGACACCCGCAAGCTGGTAGGCACCGATATTACTCAAGCAGCCATTCTGCTTCTGTTCACGTCATTAGGACATCTCACACTGGGAACAGTTGATTGGAGTTTAGTGCTGCCCATCTGGGTAGGTTCAGTTCCAGGGGTGCTTCTGGGCGCAAAGCTCTGTAAGATCGCACCGCAAAAGCTACTCCGCTTTGTGGTTTACGCTATTTTGGTGATGGTGAGTTGGAAATTGGCGAATCAGGCGTGAGGGATGAGGGATAAAGTTTTGAGTTTTGAGTTAATTCTGACTCGTGACTCCTTCTAAAGTCATTGATTCCCGCTTCGCTTGTGGAGCCAATGACGTTGTCTCCTGTGACTTCTGGCTTCTGACTCCTACTAAAGCGATATGACTGAACTTAGAGAGCCGATTGGACGATCGCATCGCTATTGGTTAACGCTCATCGTTGGAATATGGCTACCCCTGCTCGTGTTTTCAGTTTTAGCTGTGACAGTAGGTTGGTATGGAGATGGTTTTTTGTGGGAAATCCCCATTCTGCAAGCAGTGCATGCAACGGTTCAGCCTGAGTTAGATGGCTTTGCGAGAACGCTAACGAAATTTGGTGTCTTTTGGGGTGTCTTTCCAGTCGCAATTGTCACTGGGTTGGTGTTGCTCTATCAACGGCGATGGCGATCGTTGCTTTACGTGGCAATCACTCTTTTCAGCAATATTGTGATCAATCGCACTGCCAAGATCTTCTTCCATCGAGTGCGCCCCCATTTGTGGGAAGTACCCCTCCCTGAACCTGATTATTCCTTTCCCAGTGGTCACGCGATGTCAAGTATGACGCTCGTCGTCGTGTTGGTGGCTCTGATGTGGAGCACTCGCTGGTGTGGATGGGTATTGGTCGGTGGCAGTGTGTTTGTGGTAGCGATCGCCTGGACGCGACTGTATTTAGGCGTTCACTACCCTAGCGATATCCTCGCTGGATGGATGCTCTCTCTGGCATGGGCAGTAGGTGCCAACCTTCTCATTCAACCGCAACAACCATCGACTGACACTCCAGTTGAGAGCAACAGCCCAGAGTTTCCATAGCCTTACCAATTGCGCTCTACTCTAGCAGAACGGCTCCTGTCGCTTCCATTGGAATGGTGAAAACGTAGTAGACGACTCCTGCGCCTAAAAGCAGAATGGCAAGGCTAGACAAAATTACCCAGCGATCAGGGGTTTCATAGGTATCTTCTTCAATGTGGTCGCGGATGGCGAAGTAGTGTTGGGTTGAGAGCAGCACCGTCAAAAGACCCACGATCGCAAACGCAAGCCCCAAGCGCCAACCGTTACCGGGGGGTTGCGGTGCCAGTGGCGGGCGCAAGAGGCGGATACGCACAATGAGGACGCCGAATCCCATTAGCGCGATCGCACTCCGTACCCAGGACAAGTAGGTGCGTTCATTTGCCAGGTGGTCACGGATGCGATTAGGATTGCGCTTTGCGGGAACCTCAGAGGCTTCAGCATTGTCTGTTTTGGGCTTAAAGAGCGAGAACATGACCCTTTATCTTGCAGGTAATTTATTGTAATATAGCGATCCTATTTGGATTGTGAGAAAGGATTCCAGTGGAATCCTTTCTCACAAAGCCTCTCAATCTCACAAATGATTTAGGACTGCTATAGTACACATAGTGATGGAAAATAATGCCCCTCCTTGTGTGAAAGAAGAGGCATTACTTGTTGGAGATCGACTAAGCTCATCGGACACAGATAACCTTTAAAGCTCGTCGATCGCCCTGAGAGTTCCGGTGCAGGACTTGTTAGACCGCGTGATCGAACATTTTCCTTGACTCATGTTCGCCAGAGAGGATTGCCCTTAGCCTGACACGTAGGGATCGAGCTTAAACTCAGCAGCCAAAAAGTCAATAAAGCAATGGACTTTTGCCGATCGAAAGCGACCTCTTGGATGAATGGCATAGATTGGCAGCAATGTAGGTTGATAGTCTTTTAGCACGACCCTAAGCTTTCCCTGATCAAGCATATCAACGAATAACCAGATCGGTGTTACGGCAATTCCCAAATCAGATAAAACAGCTTCACGAATTGCTGCTGAATTACTCGCTCGAAAATTGCCGTTTACGACAACTTTTATCACCTTTTGTTCTTTCTGAAAGTGCCACTCGTTGCCGGTTGCCAGTTGTGTGTAAATAATGCAATTGTGATGCAATAAATCATCAGGCGTTTGAGGTTCACCTGCCCGCTCAAAGTAAGAGACAGAAGCGATCGTGACACGCCTTGTCACACCGATTTGCTGTGAAATTAGTGACGTATCTTGAATGTTGCCAATTCTGATGGATAAGTCAACGCCTTCTTCAACCAGATTGATAAAGTGATCTGCCATGATCAGATCGATCTTGATAGCTGGATAGCGATCGAGAAATTGCTTCAAACGCGGCACGATTTGAAATTGCCCAAACGAAATGGGACAACTCACCCGTAACAGACCTGAAGGTTTCTGTTGCCGCCCGACACTCGATTCTGCTTCTGCCACCACTTCTAAAACTCGCTGGCAGTGTTGATAAAATTGCGCCCCTTCATCAGTCAAGTTGAGCCTGCGGGTCGATCGTAGCAGCAGTTGCACTCCCAAATGCTCCTCTAATGCTGCGATTTGTTTGCTGATAGTTGGCTGGGTCGTATCTAGTTCTCTCGCCACAGCCGAGAAACTGCCCGCTTCTACCACCCGCGCAAATGTCTTCATGCATTCAATCCGATCCATCAGTTAACCATTCCGTTTTGGAATAAATCATATTCTATTTTGCCGTCTTCTCAAATTATTGGTAATCAATCATCCTGGAATCAGGTACACAACTCAACGGTGAATCTGATGAACTTAGAAGCAGCACTAAACGTCTTTCGGGCTGAGTTTTTAGAGAAGTTTCCGGCTAAAAAAGCGGCAATCATGCAGCAAGCTACCGATACACTGGTGCGAGGATTCAAAGACAAACCCCTACTGCAAGTCGGCGATCTGGCTCCTGATTTCACGCTCGCCAACGCGATCGGTACCCCAGTTCGACTGAGCGATCGCCTGTCGCAAGCCCCTGTAATTTTGACGTTCTATCGCGGCGGCTGGTGTCCCTACTGCAATCTAGAACTACGGGCTTATCAGCAAGTTCTACCGCAAATTCAGGCAGCAGGTGCTACATTGATTGCCGTTTCGCCGCAAACGTCGGATGCCTCACTTAGCACAGTCGAGAAGAATAACTTATCGTTTGAGGTATTAAGTGATATCGGTTCAACCGTTGCCGATGCCTATGGTATTGCGTTTGAGCTACCCAATGAGTTGAAAGCACTATACACCGAACTAGGGCATCCACTACCCGGCTACAACGGTACGAATGACTGGAAACTACCCGTTCCAGCCACGTTTGTGATTGACCCGCAGCGGCGAATTCTGCTAGCTCACATCGACGTAGATTACCGCAACCGACTGGAACCCACAGAAGCAATTCGCGCGATCGCGCAAACTACAACGGCGCGAGTCTAGACCAGATTGGCAAATGGTTTGAATGGTCGCTGTGACAGCCTAAATTTTCTGGGCAACAATGCACATAATTCCATTGATCATTTCATGCCGAACCACTTCAAGACCTGCTTTCTGTAACTGGACACAAACCCAGTTGCTATCGATGCGTAGCTTTGGATAAGAGCTAACTTTCAATTCCCATTGATCTCCATCTTTTCGATGAAGCAGGTCATAAACCTCTACAACATCTTCATGGTAATCAAGAAAACAGGTGAGAATTGTAGATTCATCGCTCCTAACAGGGATAAATCGTTTCGCTCCACGTGGCTTTGTGGAAACGTAGTCGCGGAAAGTCAAAACGAATTTTCCATGTATCGCCAGCGCATTTCCAACGCTTGTGAGTAGAGACTGGACTGAACTCAAGGATTCTAGATGTGTCAATGTGTCGCCCATGCAAACAATCACCTGTGCTTGCTCCTCAGCATAGTTGAGGAAATTGAGAATGTTGTCGTGAATTATGCGAATGGAAAGATGATTTGCTCGATTGTTCAACTCAGACAGCAGTGCCTCGCAAAAATCGACAGCAACAACTGAGAATCCTAACTCTGCCAGTGGAATGGATTGAGATCCTGACCCCGCACCTAAATCGATTGCTAAGCCTCGCGGCATTGAATCGATTCCAAGCTGATGAAAAAGATCGTGGTTGCGTTGGATCGCCGCTTCTGGAGCACCCGCCATCCAACTGTACACTGCGGCAAGGTGCTGGTCATAGTGATCTTTTGCTGTGTTCATTTCTTAGCCTCAATCATTGTTTCGCTTAACTTATTTTGGAGAATTCAACATGACAACTCAACCGGATTATTTCACCAAGTACGAAAACTTGCACTTCTACCGCGATGAAAACGGCATTCTTGAAGTCAGGATGCATACCAATGGCGGACCACTCGTCTTCACTGGAAAAACTCACAGAGAGTTTCCTGATGCCTTCTATGACATTAGCCGCGATCGTGATAATCGAGTTGTCATCTTGACAGGCACAGACGATGCTTGGATGGCACAAATTGATTTCAACAGTTTAGGCGATGTCACCAACCCGCGTGAGTGGGACAAAACATTCTGGGAAGGCAAAAAAGTACTGCAAAATCTCCTCGACATTGAAGTGCCAGTCATTTCTGCCGTCAATGGTCCCGCCCTTTTGCACTCCGAATATATCCTCACGACTGACATTGTGCTTGCCTCTGAAAATGCCACATTTCAAGATATGCCTCATCTGAATGCAGGGATTGTACCGGGTGATGGTGTGCATATTTTGTGGCCACTCGTTTTAGGTCCGTCTCGTGGTCGCTACTTCCTACTGACTCAGGAAACACTCACAGCTCAACAGGCGCATGAACTAGGAGTTATAAATGAGATATTGTCTGCTGATAAACTCATGGAACGAGCGTGGGAACTGGCTAGACAGCTTGCCAAGCAACCAACACTTAATTTGCGCTACACTCGCGTTGCCCTGACCCAACGTCTAAAACGCCTGGTGAGTGAAGGCATCGGTTATGGGTTAGCGCTAGAGGGAATCACTGCAACAGATCTGCGAAATGGTTGAATAAACCAAGAAAAATGATCATTCAGCAAGGATGAATACGATGGTTGATTACCGAATGGCAACGATCGCTGACCTGACGCTTCTTTTAGAGTTTGTCAAAGAGTTTCATGAAGGTGAGCAGTTGCCATTCGATGCTCAGGCAGATCGTAAAGCGCTGGAAGATCTTTTACTCAACGAATCTCTGGGTCAGGCTTGGCTGATTCAGCAAGGTCATGAGGCAATTGGATACATTCTTTTGACGCTAGGTTACAGCATCGAATATCGCGGAAAAGATGCATTTGTTGATGAATTTTACCTCCGTCCTGCTTACCGCAGGCAGGGCATTGGCACGATGACGTTGGCGTTTGCCGAAGAAGTGTGCCGTGCTTTGGGGGTGCAAGCGCTGCATTTGGAGGCAGATTTTGAGAACGTCGATGCTCAAAAGCTTTATCACAAAGTAGGCTATCAGCGTCACGATCGCTTCCTCATGACGAAATGGTTGGCGGAGACGGTGCCTGATAGCAGTGTTGATGCATAGATTATTGATCAAGTTGGTAAGGATGGTTCGATGAATTTTACAGTTCTAGAAAGCATACGAGAACGGTGGACATTAACTGGCAAGAAAGCGCTGATTACTGGCGCTACTAAGGGAATTGGGCTGGCGATCGCGCAAGAATTTCTAGCCTTAGGTGCAGAAGTGATGATTGTGGCGCGCCATGCCGAAGCCGTGCAACAGCAGCTTGAAGCGTGGCAGCAGTCAAGCTTACCCGTTCATGGGATTGCTGCCGATGTCGTAGAAGTGGCTGGGCGACAGGACATTCTCGATCAGGTGGTTCAGAAAATGGGTGGGTTAGACCTGCTGATTAATAACGTGGGGACAAACATCCGGAAGCCAACCTTAGACTATACACCAGCGGAATATGAGTCAATTTTTCAGACTAATCTGACTTCAGTGTTTGAACTATGTCGTCTGACATATCCATTGCTCAAAACAAGCGATAACAGCAGCATTGTCAACATCGGTTCTGTGGCTGGTTTAGTCGCCATTCGGACAGGTGCGCCTTACGGTATGACTAAAGCCGCACTGGTGCAATTGACGCGGAATCTGGCAGTGGAATGGGCTGGCGATCGCATTCGAGTGAATACCATTGCTCCCTGGTTCATTCGCACTCCACTGACAGAACCTTTATTAGAGAATTCAGAGACGTTAGCTGCCATCATCGCGCAAACTCCCATAAAACGAGTGGGAGAACCTCAAGAGATCGCAGGCTTAGCCGCATTTCTCTGTACACCCGCCGCATCCTACATTACGGGACAATGTATCGCTGTAGATGGAGGTTTTTCAGCATTTGGCTTTTGAGCATCTCCTGCAAAACCAACACACTTGACTTTAGCTATAACCTTTCAAACGTGCCTTCACTCATGGGTTAGCTGTATCAATCTGCTGGTGAGTTGGGTGCCTGTGCTTCAATCTCTGCTGAAGTCAGGGTTGGAATTGACCAGTTGCCTTCCCCTGCCTTAAACGACTGGGCGACAGGTGCATTCAGTCCAACCACGCCTGTACTCGGATTGGACGTGAGAATAAGTTGAGTTCCATCAACCACGCGAAGGGCGAGAGGTTCTGCTAGCTCCTGCCCCTGCGTATCGAACGGAGAAGAGGCAAGCTTTGCTCCACCTGGCAGATAAGCGCCTTTGCAATCATAATCATCATCTGTCACCTGTCCATCACCCAGATAGTAAAGTGTGGGCGGCTGGGTGGCTTTTTTGGGCGATACGTAAACAGCGATCGTTTTGCCTGTTTGATTGGCACACTGCGATCGTCCCTCAGCCGTTTCCAACACATACTTCTGAAACTGCAAGGTTGCCATTTTTTCCTGCAAGTCTGCGGCAGTCAAATTTGCTTCTTCAGGATTATCTTTGACCTTCAACAACGCGTCGATCGCCTGTGTCACCGTCGTATAGTCAGGACTGGTCATAAATTTACCGCGATCGGCTTTGGCGGGTTGGGCGATCGCCAGATTCACCAAAACCATCAGCGCAATGAGCATTACTTTCAAGTGTTTCATCATTGTTGTTCTCTTTAAACGTTGAGTGGATAGTCTTTAGATGGAACTTGAGAGAAAACCACATACCCTGCTAAATGCTTTTTAGCAGCAATTACAGCCGTTTTCATTTGCGTTCACCAAGCCCGATACCCTGCCCTCATACCCGTCTTGACAAGACTGTAGCTTACCAGATAAAAACGCTGTGATGAAAAGCCACAGGTGAATGTAGGAAGGGCCTAGAGCCGTAAAGTGATTGACAGCGAACACCGTTGAAGGCGGTCAGGACAGAATTCATCATTATAGGTGAAGCTTTCAAGCAGCATAAAGGCTCTAAAGCATCAAACTAAGGCACTATTAGACCCAGGCGTTATAACATCTCTTCACGCTCTGGTGTGGTCACAGCCATGCGGCTCTCATTTCTCAGCAGCATCAGCAAAATGAGTCCACTAATGGCAAGCGTGAGTGTCGCCAAACCCCGGTTTTCTAACGTGTGGCTATCAACCAAAATCAAAATGCCCAAACCAATGAGGACAAACGGCACCAATTGGTTTCCATAGCGAGTCAGCGTTTCAGCAGCCACTGGCAGACGCGTGAGCTGAAAAGCACTGTAGCACCAAACGCCCACTAGCGAGAAAAACACACCAAGAATGGCAGCCAGACTTTCCCATGTGCAATTTGCGAACAGCGGTACATAAATGCCAACGTTGTCACCTCCATTGGCAAAGGTAATGGCTGCGACACTATACGATTGCGGCGATAGGACACTGGCAAACCAGGGCTGTTCTGATGGTTGCATAGCCTCTGTGCTTTCCATCTGCTCCTCTACCTGGCTCAGCATCCGACTCATGCCGATGGCGATCGGAACAAGGCCCAATAACCCGATCCACGGACGTGGAAAAAGCATACTGCCAAAGAAACCAGGAAGACTTGTCAGCACCAGTGCGCCGAAGCCAAGATATTGACCTGCCACAATATGGCGACGACGAAAAACAGCGTTGACCTGTGAGAAAAACAGCAGCAAAATCACAATGTCATCTAGATTTGTGGCTGTAAAAGCGGTAAACCCAGTTGTAATGGCAGTCCATAATCCATTCATTCCGTGCCTCCTCTATTGAAGTTTTGAGTGGTTGGTGGTGAGTCTGTAATGGCTCATTTAAGGCACTGTTGGCTCATCAAAGTGGGCATGAATCGTATCAATGCCCCGCTTCATGGATTGAATGACATGGGGCGATCGCAGTCGTTGCACAAGAAACCAACCACACGTAACGGTAATGTAGAGCAAGAACAGGTAAGGGAAGAGATTGTAGGGCGCTTCTGGCACCGGAAACATCTCACTGCCCGGAATACCCACACTCCCCAGCACCGGAATCATCATGAACCCGATCGAAAGCATGGAAATGATCAAGTCTCGTGGACGTAGCTGATGCAAACGGTGTAGATAGATGGGAGCCGCGATCGCGATCAACACATAGACCGTTAAAAAGCCATAGCTGCACATCGCACCCAAATAGCCCATGCTCTCAAACAGTTTGATGCCACACATAGACATGATCGCAGGCACCAGAAACATCACTAATGTACACAGCGACACGGCAATGTGGGGCGTTCGATTTGCAGCATGTGCGGCTCCCAACCTGGAATGGAACAAACCATGCCGTGCCATTAAGAAGAAAATGCGGGCGGCTGGGTTGATGGTACCAATGACACAACCAAAGAAACTTGCCAGCGCACCGATCGCCACCCATTGCCCCAAAAAGCCGATACCATAATGTTCTGATAAAAAGCTCAACGGCTCTTCTGAAGTCGCGATCGCCACACCCGTTCCCTGAAAGCCCATCACCTCAATAAAGGTCGTGAACGTGAAGAATAGCCCTGCCAACACAACACTTCCCATCACCGCTCTGGGAATGGTTTTCAATGGCTTTTTAGCCTCATCACCCAGCGAAGTCGCGCTTTCAAAGCCGGAGAACGCAAACATTACTAACACCATCCCTGTGGCAATATGACCCGGTGTGACACCTTGCAACGTTAGCTGCGATAGATCCAGCGCAAACCCTTTGTGTGCCCAGATAATCAAACACAGCAGCGTAATTAAACCCAGCGATAAGCCTTCAATCCATAGCATGGCAATCGCAGAAAGTTGAATGTCTCGATACGCTGTGTACCAGGCAATACCAGCACCGATCGCCAGCAACGTGATACTTGAGGGATGAATGCCTAAATGCCCAATGAATACAGCACTAAAGTTTGCAAAGCCGCATAGAACCGACATACCTGTAAACAGATAAGCCAATACCAAACTCCAACCACAGATCACACCTGCCGTTGGCCCCAGACCTTTAACAATATAAGAGTAAAGAGAACCTGGAGACGCAGAGCGACTGGCAAATTGATTAATGTTGATGCTAACAAACACCAGACCTATCAAACCAATCAAAAAGCTCAACCACGCACCGTTTCCAGCCAGCGCCACAATTAAACCGAGATTAGAGGCAGGAATGGTCGTTGGAGCAATCACCGCAAATGATTGAGCCAGCACTTCTCCAAACGAGAGACAGTCAGATTTCAAACCGTGAGTACTTCGCTCTGTTTGATGCAATTGAATTTCACTAGTCATGCTGATGGCTTCTAGAGTATGGGTTTTCAGCAGAACATCAGGCGACTGCACGGTGCAATCACTGTCGTCTCCGCTATTTCTACAAGGATCTATTGCAAATCAATGCTTTCACTTTATGGATTTCAACCCATAGAAGCAAATAGTATTATTTGTTGAGACGATAAACCGAACTTATTGACCAGTAAGGCTCTTTCTTAAAACCTGCTTTGGCAGACCTTTGAGCGGACAATTCAATATCTGAAAATTTTTAGTCTTGGCTGTTCTCAGCAAATGTTGTTAGGGCTTCCTGAAATTTTAGAGAATCGGGTTGGTTTCTCATCTCACATTTCCCAAATGATCGCTTGCAGAATGGCACTTGGTTGCAGCGATCGCTTAGAGTTGAATAGATTGATATACGTAACTTGAGAGTCTCTTGCACTCGTCCAGCATTGAGCCTCTGCGTCTCGAATACATTCACACTTGCTTACTGTAGAATCTGCTTTGCCCTCATTCAAGGCTTGAGCATCAGAAATCGGTATGACTGACCTCCTAGAGCCACCCAAGAAGCCAGAAGCAGCGGTACTAAACATTAGTCCCGTGAAAGGCAACCTCAAAAGCCACAAAGATGTGTATGCGGCGGCCAAAGTTTTCTTGCTGTTATTACTGCTGGCCTTACTCTCTAGCTTTTTTGTCATTGTCAATGCTGGCGAACGGGGCGTGCTGATGACCTTTGGGGAAGTTCAAGCATCCGTTCTGGGCGAAGGCATCCATCCCATCATCCCGCTTGCTCAAACGGTGCAAAAGTTGAGTGTACGTGTGCAAAGCCATCAGATTACAGCAGAGGCATCCTCTAAAGATCTCCAAGATGTTTATACAGACGTTGCTTTGAATTGGCATCTTGCACCTGAAAAAGCCAATGTTATTTTTCAACGGATCGGCGATGAACGCGCGATCGTAGAAAGCATCATCAATCCAGCCGTTGAAGAAGTCTTGAAAGCGGTGATGGCAATGTATACAGCAGAGGAAATCATCACTAAACGAGGAGAAGTGAAAACAGCCGTCGATCGTGCCTTAACTGAACGTCTCACCCCTTATAACCTTGCGGTGGATGACATTTCGCTAGTCCACGTTCACTTTACCAAACGGTTTAGCGATGCTGTAGAGGCAAAGCAGGTTGCAGAGCAAGAGGCAAAACGGGCAGAATTTGTGGCGTTAAAGGCGGTGAAAGAAGCCGAAGCCAGAGTCCATTTAGCGAGGGGAGACGCAGAAGCCCAACGGCTGTTGCGGGAAAACTTAACGCCTGAGCTTTTGCAGCGACAAGCGATCGAAAAGTGGAATGGCAATTTGCCGTTTATCATCGGTAGCGACGGCACCAAAGTGCTGGACTTGAAACAGTTGATTGAAACGAGCCGCATTCTGAATGCTCAGCCAAAATGAACGTGGCTTAAGTATGTATAGCGGTTCTCATACCGATTTAAACAACAATCGCTACGAATAACCGTTGAGTAGGAGTAAGGCAATGCCCTTGCCTCCACAGAATGCAACGCATTTTAATTCAGTCTGGTATCAAGCCAATCAGTCACAGTTGCAGGGTGAACGCATCCGTATCTTAACAATGGGTTGATGGAGAATGCCGAAGGCT
>NZ_JCACKR010000039.1:1608-5659 GCF_059505485.1 Stenomitos rutilans | reverse complement strand
ACCATATTGGTGATTCGGTTGTATAGATCGCATTCATTAGTGTCAATCCATCACGCCCAATGGTATTGGCTAATGCTTCCCGTTCGCTATCGAGATTGGGTAGTCGATAGTTCTCAATCCGACGACCATAACGCTCAAACCATACTTCTTCCATATGCTCATCTAGCCACTCAGGATGAGCTGCCGACAAACTATTGAGTGCCGCCCGAAAGGTTTCACCTAACAGTTCCAGTCGATTCAGGCTGCGAATCGCTGCAAGCACATGAGTCGCATCCGTTCGTTGTCGCCCATGAGTCTTGAGCAAACCCTTTTGTTTGAGATGCGTTAACAACAGGTCTAACAGTTCTTGTTCTTTCCCCAAAGACAGCAGACGACTGCGAAATTCACTCAAAACTGAAAAGTTAAAACCTGTATCTTTCAGCGGCAGGCTCAGAACATATTTCCAGTCGATTCGTGCTCGCACTGCCTCTGCTGCTTGGCGATCTGACAGGTTATCAATGAACTGCATAATGCAGACCAAAACCAATCGCCAGGGCGATTCGGCAGGTTGACCTCGATTAGAAAACAATTCAACAAAATCATGGTCTGTGTAGATAATGCCGAGTTGCTCTCGCATTTGGAGATATAAATTGCCCTTGGGAAAAACGGCTTGAGCCACCTCAAACGTATCGCTAGGAATTTCTGGAATATCCTGTGGTTGCATTGACATATGTTCGGTCTCCCTCTGTGCGCCTGAATTGCTTCGATTCTAAAAGATTGCCTCTGCTAGTAGTAGCGGTAGATTAGCCCTGTTCACAACGGTGCTATAGTCCTCTAAATTGTTGCGAAATGTTTCGCCAACAGTGTCATCGCTCCAGGAACCCCTTATCGGCGATGAACGGACGCTTCCGTCGCAGTTGATTTGCGTACTGCTGCCCAAATTTCTGGCACCATTCCCGAAGCGTTTCACCAGTGACTTCGACCTCGCGATACAGCATCCTTTTCTCGATATCCCGGTAGCTCAAGGGAAACGTGTAGTAGAGCCAAACACAATAGGGTTGTGCATCAGACAAGGGTGGGATAGGTTAAAAGGTCATGCCAAGTCCAGGGTTGTACTGCTAAACCGGCTCGTTGGGCTGCTGTCGTCTTAAACCGACTATGCTGCCAAATCCAGTTGAAGTAGCTCACGACCAATCGGGTCGTTACCTTCGTTTGTTCCCACATTTTGCCAAACTTGTTCTGTCGTCGATGCCATCGTCCAATTTGTTGCCGAACCATGCCATTGAGATGCGCTACCAACTGCGCTATAGCCCCTTATGGTAGACGCACCGCATTGAGAGTTCACGTTACGCCTATCTTACATGCCATTATACATGCGAATCTACATGCGTCCTTTACAAGTGATTAAGGGTAAGCGCTGATTACGTTACGCTTTCAAATTTCGCCCCAATAGGTAGAAGCACTCATTAGAGGGTTAGTTACCTTCCCTCTCAGAGTGTTAAGGGCGTGTCAGGTCTTTAAGTGGCATTTATAAGTGGCATATAGCCAGACTAGACACCCACACCAGTAGAAACCATCATCTTTTTGCACTCCTCTATCAGTTCTTCAAACTCCCACACAGCAGAATCAGGACGCACTACTTTAGGCACTACATCAAGCCAAATGTTGTCTATGGCTTCTGTGAGCTTGTTAGCGAGGTACGTTACTACCTCTTCATCTAGGTGCCGTTTCAAGTCGTCAGCGTCGTCTGTCGATTCACTGAGAAGTAGCGTTGCGTATTCCTTAAGCGCGGTAGTGGCATGGGCAAGTGCTCTCTTAAGCTTCCATTCAACTTGTCTAAAGTGAGGGTGCCATTCCCTCATCTGCATGATTCGCTCATCTCTCCAGTCAGGGTCGTCTAGGTGCCACTGTTTATCTACGACAGGAGCGGTCGCTGGTGAAGGTTCAATCGTTCCGCGAATCTCTTCTTCTTGCCCCTCTACAGCGGTCTCCTTTGTAGTAGTGGCATTCGTTCCGCGAGGCGATTTTTCCAGCTCTACAGGCTCACTTATAGAAGAGAGAGATTCATACTGTGCGATCGCACTAACCAGCGCCTCCCAGGTGGCAGTCTTACGCATATCAACCTGAGTCTCATCGTGAGAAAAAGCTTCTCTCAGCGTTGTGATGAAATTGTCAGGGATGTTGCTCCAAGTCCAATGCATCAAGTGCTTTAGTGTTCTAGCTTCTAGCACCATGTCAGTAATCGCCTCAAACCGCTCTCTGATGACGAGTTTGCCCAATCGGTTGGACGCAGTGTTATTCTTCATTTCAGCCTCTCTTACAGGTTAGTTGTAGTGGGGGTTAGCCCTGTCTCGGTACTCGCAATACCTTGATGGGGCGTTTGTTTATGATCTGTGAACTGTTAAGGCAGTAGGGGTTCAAGCTCAGTTATCAACTTATTTGCCCTGTCCCATCGGGGTGAGTCGTTGGCTGCTGCTGCATACCTCAGAACTACTTCCTTTATCTGGTACAGGTTGTCTGTTTCAGGTTCACCTATCCACACAGGCTTACCTTCGTCCAGTGCCTTAGCGAACTTTAGAACCTGTGGTACCAGCGCTTCTGGCAATCTAACCGTAGTCGTCTTGCCTGTTCTCCAGTGACGCAACCTTAATGAACCTTCTCTAAATCCGCCTCTAGGCATAAGCTTTAGTTCCGTAACAACCCTAACGTTCCTTTATGATATCTCGCTTTTGATTAACGTCAAGCTGTTTTGCATAAAGATGACGCAAAGAAAGCGATTATCAATAGCGAGAATCACAACATGAAAGGGCAGAATCATTACTGAAGTAAGCCAGTGAGAACGGTAATGACTGAAGTGATTGAAGTAAAGAACGATTTCATCAGTTTTCCATCGGTAGCTAAATACGCGATAGGGCAGCAAGTGAGGCTAGAGGAAGAAACAGGCTATGTCATTGGGATTAAGCTTGGCAGTCTTGGATGGGACTATCTAGTAGTGATGGGTGAAAAACCAGAGAACAGTAATCAGGCTAGATGGTACTGTCAGCACTCAGTTACACAGGGATGGTAGGTGATGGTTGCAGCCACGGTTAGTTAGTCCTGCTAATTACTAATTGCAAATACTATTTACCAGCAGAAGATACCCCTGGGTATGAAATCTTCCTATATGCCTATTACAAATGGCAATTAAGAAGAAAACACACCCAGGGGTATCTACATGATTTGATTTGAAATTACAATTTGAAATTAGCCAAACTAGACACCCCTTACTCTTGTACAACCATCGTTGGCTCAACGTTTAGCTTGCCCAGAATCTCGTGAGCGCACATAGGGCAATACTTGAAGTGTGAGTTAATACCCGTAAACTGACCGTTAAAGCCGCAAGTGATGCATTTGATTGTTCTCCTTTTGGGCTTTGTTGTTGAAACCTCTATAAACTCGCTTGAGAGTGATTTGAACGGAGCAACCTTCAATTTATTGGGTAGTGCTTCAATCGCCTTCATCGCTAAGCCTCCGTGCTCAATGTAGAGTTCCACTGTCCATCCATAGTCTTTCCCTTCATCCTTTCCTACACCCTTGCAAATCAAGCCTCTCAGCTTAGCTAAATCGCTAAATTCTTTGCTGTGATAACCCCAACCTGCTTTAGGTCTGGTGCCTCTATTCCATTGAAACAACCTTAACTGCTGTTTCAGCAAGGCTTTGTAGACATCAATAATCTCATCATTGAAAGTTTCACGGTTAAGGTAGATTTCATGAACTGAATCAGGGTTATCCTCATACTGCTTGGAGTAAAGCTTAAGATAGCTGTCTCCTATGCCTTGCCTGTCAGAAATGGCTATCACGTGCCTTGGTAGAAGCCCTTGAAACACGTATTCATCAAAATGGGTGCCTAACCCTTGCAACCAGTCGCCTTGCTCTTTTGTTAATTTGCGTCCCACAGCGTTTCACCTAGTCGATTCGTTTTGAGTGTACACCAAACAAACCTGATTGGGTGCTCACCAAAAAACAAGTGGCTAAAACGATTGGGTGCTCACCAAAAAACAAGTGGCTAAAACGATTGGGTGCTCACCAAAAA
>NZ_JCACKR010000039.1:0-1508 GCF_059505485.1 Stenomitos rutilans | reverse complement strand
AACCAAGTAGCACTTTTTCAAAAGCTAGCTTCTGGAAAAAGACAACCCCATCTCACTTGAGACCCATTAGTCTCAATTCAAAAGCTAGCATCTGAACAAATGCTACTTGGTGTAAACGCTGTGTTATCGTGAGTCTCATAAGACTTGCTTGAGACCCTCAGCGTTAGTCGTCGATTCAAACCCTTTTGGCGTGTCCTGCTTTTTTTGTAGGTACGCCAGTTTTTTTCTAAAGTTAAACTAAAAACTTTAAGTTTCTGAGACTAACCATCATAGGACGGTAACTGAACCCCTTTTACTGCATGACCGTAAACGCTACTAACCATGCGTAAGTCTCTGTGCCCTAGCAGCTTTGCAGCGTCAGCAAGGGTGCCCCCGTTCTCTATCACGGTAGAGGCAGCGGTATGACGAGTGACGTAGGGGCGCTGGTAAGGGATACCACAAGCGATTAAAGCGGGTTTCCAATAGCGGTCACATAGGTTGGTGTCATCCAGGGCTTCTCCTCTGCTGTTGCAAAACACGAGTTCACTGAAGACACCGTTTTGTATCTGCCATGCATATGCGTTGTCTATACATATTGCTAGCTCTCGATTCATGGGCAACATCCTTACGTCGCCCGCTTTAGTGTGCTTCCTTACCCGTCCCTTAGCGGTTGCGGAGCTATCGTCACCTCTAGCAAGCACAGAATCTATTGTGATAGTTTCGCTCTCATTATCTACTTTGCTTGTAAGTAGCCCTATCACCTCTGCTGGACGGCACCCAGTAAGGAAGAGAAAAGCATAGTACGCTCCTACCATCGTGTTACGGCTGTATAGCTCCTTCAGTACTGCCTGTACTTGCTCACCTGTAAACGGTTTCACCCTGGTAGTTTCACCTTGTTTAGGCTTTAGGTTGCGGTAGGGGTTAAGCGGTAGGTATCCTTCACTCACCAGCCAAGCACCGAAGCGTCTGAGGCAACTTATACGCCCGTTGTAGCTACTGGGTTTAAGGTGACTTAAATATTCAGGGATAAGAGCGGGGTGGAAGCTTCTAACGTCTTGCTTCATTAAAACTTGCAGCACTGGTTCATAGTGTGTTCTGTAGTTTTTGTCACTAACCTTCAAATGTTCCATCCATAGAGCAAACATCTCTACAGGAGTTCCTAGACGCTTTACTGCTTTCCCTAATCCTGCTTTGTAAGTGTCTAGTGTGGTATCAAATCGTTTCTCTAGAATATCGGCTTCTATGAGACGTGCAAGAGACTCAGCTTTAGCTTTATCGCTATGACTATCCCAATTACCTAAGCCGTAGAGACTATATCTTTGACCGTTCACTGTCCACTGTAGGTACAGGTTCCCTCGGTTCTTCTGAAGCTTCAAACGAGCCATCTCTTCCTTCCCTTGCATGCGTTCTTACATGCGTGATGTGTAGGGATAGGCGTAACGACTACCAACAGGGGTTTACACGTAGTTCTCTAGAACCATGCCATTGGTGCGCTCCAATCGTTGCGTCTTGTCCTTGCCGATATAGTG
>NZ_JCACKR010000038.1:0-5866 GCF_059505485.1 Stenomitos rutilans | reverse complement strand
GCTGATGCTGAAGCGGCTTGCTGCCTCCCCTTGAGATCTCAAATGGGTTCTATAGTAAAACCTGCCCAATAATAAGGATGAGAACTCTCTTTCGTTATTGGCTTCACTGTATCTCCTGGCTCCACCCTAATGACACCTTTTCCCTTCTGAAGCTCTCGTGTTTTAGCAGGTTCGCTCTTATCTCTAAGCATTGCAAGTTGAGCTTGCCTTAATGCTTCGGCTCTAATAGGCGCTGTTCGCAAATTCCTGTAGAATTCTGTCATAAATTTCACAGTCGCCAAATCATCAGCATCCCAAAGACTTGCTAAGACGGATTTAACTCCTGACGAGATTGCTGCACTAGCCCAGCCATACTTCAGTTCTTTCTCTCCATAACCTACTTTGCCAGCACTAAGGGCTAGCAACTCAACTGGAGGTGAGTTCCACTTCAGCTCATCCAATTGATCCAGTTCTAATTTCCTATCCCATAACTGGATAAAAGAACTTTTGGATGAATCTTGTGCGAAATTCGAGTAGCCAGCGAAATGAATGATTTCAAAAGGTCGTTGCTCTCGTTTCTGTTTTAAATTATTGAATGTTAGCTCTTGATTAAGCAAAACATCACCTGACCAAAGGTGCATGATACTGTCTATCTCGTCTTTGACTCCAGGTAATTGAGAAGAAAATTCAGGGCTATTGGGTGGACGAACAGAAGTTCCTATTGCTAAAACTCTAGCGTTTTTAAGACTACTGTAACGAGTATCTGTCAAATTAAGTCCGGGCATTACTCCAATGCTGTAATTCTCAATAAGAAACTTTTTACCATCATGAAGTGCGGCTAGCGGTAGAGAGCGTAATGCAGGATCTTGCAGAATAAAGACTAAGTTGGTGATACCTTGCTTTTGTAAAGTTGGCTTAAGAGGATCAATTATCCATTTATAAAGCTGCTGAGCATGGACTAAATATCCATTTTCTCGTCGTTGAGAAATCTCTGATCTAAAACTTCTTGCAATGCTCAAAACTTCATCTTGTCTGACAACATTAGGTGTCTGCACCCATCGACGACTTTCTGCGGTCACTAACAATAGCCCTAATTGATTATATCCTTGCCCATTAGAAATAAAATTAACGTACACAATAGCTGGTTTTTGACCTGTTTGTTTTGCAACACTGGCAGGGGCATCTCCCACACTCTCTAGTAAAGCTTGTTGCGCTTGATCAAATTGATTTTGAACCTGATTTAGATTTCCCGTTAGTTTATCTAGCTGTGCTTTTTTCTGAATGACTTCTTGTTTAATGTTTTCAGCAATTTGTCGAGCATTTTGCAATTGAACTATCGCTAGTTGCTGCTCCTTCTTTGCCTCTTCTAACTTCGCTTGGGCTAATTTAACCTGTTGAGTAGCTCCTTGGATCTTTTGCTGTGCTTTCTGATCAATCCCTGCTAGTTTTTCTTTGGCAGTTGCTAGATCCCTCTCTGCCTGTTGAACTTTAGCATTTGCTGCTGTGAGCTTTTCTTCGGCAGCTTTTCTTTTTTTCTCGGCACCGCTTGCTGCGACTATGGCGCGGTTTGCTTGTTGACCTTTAATAACTGCATCCCGATTGGTTTGCTCAACCGTAACGGTTGCTTCCTGTATCTGACGTTCTGCGGTAACAACTTTTGCGTCTGCCTGTTGTTTCTGTGTATCTGCACTTTTCACAGCTTGTCCTGCCCATGTACCCGCTACTGCTGCCAAAGTAAGGGTTATAGCTAAGACTCCTATGCTAACCCGCTCCCTCAACTTTGCCTTACGATTAGCCTCTGCAAGTACCAGCTTTGCCTGCTCAGTTTGTTCTAGTTGTATCTGAGTCCGTTGTTGCTGTGCTTCTACTTGTTGACGGTGCTCTCTTTCTTTTTCTAGTTCTGCAACTAACTCAGCTAATTTGGGTTCCTGCTGCTGGCGAATGAAGGAGGCAAGATAATCATGCACCAATTGATAGCGATCTGCTGGAACCTCCGGTAGCAAAAATACTAGACCAGAGTCTACAAAAATCCGTAGCACCAGATCTAAGGGACCATCTGAAATACCTGAGTTGTCTGACTCATCTAGACTAATTGCTAATGCGTGTAATTCCCTTTCTAACTCGGTACGAGTTTTCAAAGGACGGGTGCCTTTCTCATCTGTGAGTAGGAACAACACCAGTTCTGCCAGAGGCTGGTGCTTAGTCCCACAGTCTGCTACTACTCCAGCCAGGTAGCGTTTCACCAATTCCTGTTTCGGTTCCTGCCCAAGGTCTTGATACTGTGTCAGCGTAGTGATGTTCTCTGCTTGCAGTTGCGCCCCCACCACTTGAAGTTCAATAGGGCGCACTTCTCCCAACTCCTTTGCCAGATCCTCAACCAGTTGGTCAACGAGTTCCGGTTCTAGAAAAAAGCTTGCCCGCTGCGTCAAACTCTGGATAATTGCTTTCGCATCTTGCTGATCGAAGTTACCCAACCCGTACAGCACATTCTGGCTTAGAATGTCGATGCCAGTGCGCTTTAGGCTCTCTAGGCGGCTGCACTCTAGTAAATAATGCAGGTAATCCTCTCGCACTAAAAGAAACACCTTGATCGACAAAATCTGGAGGCACTGGCTCAGGAAATCAAAGAATGGCTTGCGGTCTTCTGGTTTGGGGTAAACGAAAAAGAACTCTTCAAACTGGTCAAAAATTAGAACTGGTCTGAGATGACGTGCCGTATGTAGGCGTAGTTGTTCGAGCACGCTTTCTGATGTCAGTGGCTCAAAAACCCCTTGAGATACAAGATGGGAGTATTCAGTTTTGAGTAACTCCTGATTCCTAGCTCTTGAATCCTGGCTGTCTTGTTCTTCAGTTCTCTCCCTTGTCTTTGCTAAGTAGAATTCTGCAAATGCAGCCCCTAACTGGTTGCATAGTTCCTGCACCCACTGAGTGTAGACTCTCATCACTACTGGCAGATTATCCCGCGACTCGATCGTCTTCTGTTTTAGCGTCGGCACTAGCCCTGCATTCACCAGCGAACTCTTCCCCACTCCAGAGTTGCCGTGAATGACCACCAGTCGATAATCTCGCCGCTCCACCCGTTCGATCAACCGATCCAAATCTTGCTGTCGTCCCGCCGCCGTAATTTCTGGGGCAACCATCCCCTCGGTAGGCACCTGGAATTCTGCTACTACTTCTTGCCGCTGAGGTCGCAACCATCCGGCTCCTACAAACGCCCGAATCCCATATTGTTGCTCGATCGACAAGCGCTCTTGCTTCGCCTGAAATGCCTCCAGGTATTGTTTGCGGTCAAAGTGCAGTTCCCGCAGCTCCCGCAACATGCGGATGGCAATTTTTGGATAGCCCTGATCGCTTACGTCTCTGGCGTTTGCTTCTTTCAAGTGGACGATCGCGGCTTCTGAATTTTCTAAGCGTCGTTCTGCTTCTGCTAGAAACAATCGATAGAGTCCGCGCAACCAGTTTAGATCGTCAAGTTGGTCTGCCAGCTCTGCTAGCGCTTGGTTTGCCGCATCTCTTGCTGCTGTCCACTGCTGCTGTTCCAGCATGACTCGTGCCAGGAAGCCGTAATCTTGAGAGAGGCGTGTCTGGTTTCTGTAGATCCGATGTAGTTCCAGCCCTTTTCTAGCAGTATGCTCTAGTTCATCCCATGCCTGTAGCTTCTGCAGCACTCGCTCCAGTTGAGGAATGCAAAGCGCTACTAGATCGGAACGATTTGCCTGCTCAAACCGAGTGGTCGCCTCTTGCAATGCTTGCCGAATGGGTTCCCAGTCTGGGGTTTGTTGCGAGTTGCTATCGGCGATCGCAAACTTGACTCGTCCAATATACACCAGCAACAGCCCAATTTTGAGGGATAGTATTCCCCCTACTTCCTTACTTTCCTGTGCCTGCCAAAACTGTAAGCTCCGCTCAAAAGATGCCAACGCTTCAACTGAGTCGATCGCAGCCAAGCCCTCAGCAAAATCTAGACTGGCTTGTAGGGTTGGAGAGAGTTCTTGTCCCTGAAGCCGCAGCTCTTGAGTGGCAGCCTCTACTTCTGAGGAGTGCAAAAAACCTAAGTCGAGGGTTCGCCGCAGAAGGTCAAAAGAATCCGTTGCGGTCGGATCTAATAAGTTGTCAAATAAGCGATCTGCTGCCTGCTGTAGGTTTTGAGACAGAATTTCAAGCGGCAGGGTGAAATGTGTTTTGGTTGACCAACTTTCCAAATCAGGAGCGGCATGGACTAACCCCTTCATCACGTCATCCGTTACCCAAAGCACGATCGGGAACGGACAGTTTTTGCGAAACTCCTCCCGCACTTGATTCGCGTTCGACAGCAGTTGCGCCAGGTCAGTAACTGACTCCAAGCCAAACACCATCAACGCACCGGGTTGCTCTCCCTTGAGTTCATCCTGAATCCGGGTGTAAAGTGCTGTTTCAGAGGGATGCAGAACCAATACCCGAATCACCACTGAACAGATTTGCCGCAGATGTTCCACCAACGCATCCCGCAAGTGAGCGTAGTTACATCGCGCCAGCATCAGCGAAAATTGTCCCTCTGCCGACTCAAGCTCCCAGGCAAGATCCTCCAGTTCCGACTGGTTATGCACGATCAACGCTTGCGGGGTTAGTTCGCTCATACCTGCAACTCATTTGCTCCAATCAGAATTGGATTGACTGTGAACCAGGAACCATCGCTGTCACGATATTCAAAGACCAATCGTCGTCGAATGAGGGTCTGGTAGCCCAAATCAGGACCGACTCGTTGCGACTGGTGCACTTGCCGTAGTAGCTCCCATTCCTCTTTAGCAATGGTCATGGTCGTATCGTTATGGCTGGCACGAATGAGCTTCTCCAGAACATCACCTGCAAGCGGCAGTTGCTTCCCTTTGGCGATCCATTCACTCAAGAGTCGCAGTAGATCCCGGACGTGCCCACCGCAAATGCGGCACAGCCGATCGAGACTCTCTGCACTGTCAAACACCTCTGTGATCTGGCTGAACCGTTCATCCTGGCTGAGTTCTGGAAAGGCTCTCGCTAAGACCATCTGACGCAGTAAGTTCATACCCGCTTCACAGTCACTGCCATCTCGATACTGCACTGGCACCATCGGCAGCATCTTGGGTTCTTCCCCAAACCACTGCTTCAGCGTCTCGTAATCAGGCGAGAATTTGAGTGCCAGCGGCATGGTGTATACCACATGACAGTGTAAGCCAAGTAAACACTCGTTCTGGTCGATAAACAGGTATTCCTGCTGCGAACGATTCGCTGACTTCTGACGGTTATCAATCCGATCCAGGTTATCGATGATGACGACCAAGCCCCTTTTGCCCGTTTGCTGAAGTTGGGCGATCGCGGGTTCAATCAACTCCTGGTTAATCGTCTCCAACAGCTTGTTCTTTTGGGGTCCTAAAAACTGATTCAGCTTCTCCCGCAGACTCTGATCATTCTTGGCAGTTACGGTCAGCTCGGCAATGCCAGCCGATAAGGAAACCTCTCGCTTGGTGGTATCTACCCCCCCTTTCCCACCAAAAATGCTCACGCCTGCCTTCACATCCACTTCGGTCAGGAGCACTTTCTTGGTGGCATCCAGCAACCCTCGAAAGCCAGTGGCTTGAGGACTCAGTTGAATCTTTTCTAGGCTCTCACTAATCCGACGAGCGATCGCTAAGAGCACATCGCTAATATCGACATCTGCCATTTCCAGGTCATCACTCGACACAAAGTAGACCACATGGAAACCGTCATCCTCTAGTTCCGCTTTTAGTCGCAGCAGCTCGGTGGATTTGCCACACCCAATATGACCAGTGAACAAGGCACAGGTCGGCTCATCAAAGAAATCAACAATGTTGCCTTTTACAGCGGTTATTGATTGGATAAGCCACACTTTGGTAGCCTAAAGAGCACACAT
>NZ_JCACKR010000037.1:0-5937 GCF_059505485.1 Stenomitos rutilans | reverse complement strand
AACTTGAAAGGTCATGTTGGCTAACTTCGTTCTTATTTCCCGACAGCTCTAATGCTTAAGATCGTCAGCAGTTAAAGATCCAGACTGAATCTTCTGCGTGATTATCTGCTGTTCATTCAGCCAATTTGCTTGCTGCTCATTTTGCTTAAGTTGAACCGCCTGATCAAGTTGCTGCTGCTGTTGTAGCATTGACAGGGGCTGTTCCGATTCACTTAGAGCTGTTTGCAACTCTTTTAGGTTGGAGCGAATTTGAGTTTGAACTACTGCAATTTGCTTGAGCTGAACTTGAATAAACCGGATAAGCTCTGTGCCAAAGGTAGGCGTTGGTTGTATAGCCCGCACCAGTTGAGTCAGAGTTTGAGAAATGTTGGTTAAAGATTGGTTCCAGTTCTGTAGATCTCCAATAAACCCGTTGACCTGAGGAACAACACGAGTTTTAAAGAAGTCTGGTTGTATCTCGCTAGCAAGCAGCCCAAAATCAATGAAAGACTTTAATTGGTTGCTCAGATCGTTAATAGGCGATAGTTCTTGCAAATGCTTCACACCTTCGTGGATGAAGGATTTGAGAACATTAGCATCTCCTTGAGAAAGAACAAAACCTTGCCTTATTTGAACAAAGTTAGCAACCGTTTTCCATGCAACCTCAGCTTTTTGCCATGTGATATTTAGTTGCAGACGGTCTTGGGTTGGTGTATCTACATGGTCTAAAAATTTGACCCATATATCTAACTGGTTAGCTTCATATTTCAGCGCGACATCTACACGCTGAAATAATCGAATGTCTTTTTCGTTTTGTTGCAACAGGGCTAAATTCTCTTGAGTCATTTGATTCTGAGGAACTGCTGTCAAGCGCTTGTGGGTACTCCCAAGGTCAGACAATATGCTCTCAAGCTCAGTCTGGTTTTTTGATAGCGCAACCGAGCGATCGCGCAATTCACCAATCTCCTCTGGAACATAAACCTTGTTGGAGTCCACGTCAGTAAGAAATTGGATATATTGTTGGAGTGGCAGTGCTTGCTTGCCACTCTTTTCCATGTCATCTTTTCGCCCTTTGAGGTCTACGATCAGTCCATTCCATTCTTCTTTCAGTGAGAAATTGGAATGATCAACTGCAAATGCTTGTTTCAGCTTTAACCAATCGAGCTGCTCTTGAAGCGGGGCTCGCTCCTTCAAACCAGCAGTTTTGTCGAACTGAGCCTGTACATATTGTAGGCGTTCCGTAATGGCTACTTGTAGTTCAGCCTCAGGTAGAAAATGACTGTAGCGATCGAGAAAATCCTGAAGCTCCTGTTGGGTAGAATTTCTTTGATTTTGCAGAGTCTTCAACTCATCTTCAACTCGTGTAATGTCTTTAGCATCTTTGCTTGCAGCAGTTTGAGCTGAATTCAAGTCGCGCTTATTGTTGGTGCTATCCGTCTTTAGTTGGTCAACCTTTAACTCTAGATCTTCTACGGGACCTTTCTTTTTTGAGACTTCTAGATGTAGTTCGGCACTCTTTGATATGAAAGCTTTTTTCGTTGCTTCAAGAGCGGCAATTATTAATTCCTGTCCGGGTATATATTTTGCAAGTGGGTTAAGAGGAATTGGCGTTGAGATAGCTTCTTCTCCAGTAGGTAAAATGTATGTTTTAAATACGTTTTCTACATTATTCCTATACTCTTCCAACAAGTCTTTTTGCTTCGAAATTAGCCCATCAATTGCTTTTATATCTGGGATATCTAGATGAAGTAGTGATTGTAAGGCTTGTCTATCTTCTTCACTAGTGTATTCGTCAATCTTGTCCCGCAAGATTGATTTTGGTGTTAAGGACTCACTTTGACGAACAAGCTCTTGATAATTATGAAGAGGTTGTTCAAGCTGGTGCTGAGTAGAATTAAGTTGCTCATCAAGATCCTTTTGACGTGCCGTTCGTCTCTCTAACTCAGGCTCATCGATTACATTCCTCTGTTGATTCAACGAATTCAAGCTGTTAACGAGAGTGTTTTGCGACTCTTTAAGCTTGTCATCCTGTTCTTGAATCTCTTGATATTTACCAAGAATCGGTAGAGCTAGTGATTGGGACTTCTCGAAATAAGACTCACCATATACACCGTCTAACAAGTTCTGTGTCGTTGCTTGCGCTGATTGAACTGATTGCCCAGTTTTAGCAACAACATTTCTCCATACAGCGCCAGTGGCATTTATAAACGCTTGGACGTTTGGTTGAGTAGATGCATTAGTAACTTGTTGTCCGAAAAGATTACCTGTTTGGTTTCCCCACTTTTTCAAAGCACGGATAACCTTATTATCTGGTGTTTCCCAATTTTGTTGAATCGAATCGATTGAATGACTGATTCTCTCAGAGAAATCTTTCGCTGAATGGTTGATCGCCTCACCTACCGCTTGAGTTCCTGTCTCTACTGCTTTGTCCAGTTGCTTAAGCCCTCGCCCAGCAAAATGAGCTGTATAATCAATTGGTGAAATGCTACTCTTAAACTCATCGCCATAAAGATGAGACTGTATGTGTAGACTGATATCATCATGGGTAGAATCAGAACTGAACAATCTATTGTCAAATTCTGAGTCTATGCTTCCTAGACTTTCGTGACTTACTGAGGCTTTCTTAACTGGTTGCCCAGTAAAATCACGATTTGGGCTAGAAGCATTGTCAGATGCACCAAACATGGAGTGGTGTTCAGTATTCGCGCTATGATCAGGATTGAAGGCGTTAGAAGACATCACTAGCTCCTTTAATGTTGTAGTTGATGGTAAGACAGCAGTTATCGCACGTTCTTCAGGCTATCTGTCTTGTTTGCAAACTGGTCTAGAAAGATAGCTAAGACGCTGCGATTGTGGGTGGTGATGATATTTGCCGTGACAGACATACCAGGCTGAAGAGATACCTCCTGACCGTTAATCTTGATAGATTGGCTGTTTAATCTAACTTTTGCTGGGAAACGGTAGAAGGGGTGAATTGCATCGGGAGGTAGAGCATCTGAGCCAATCAGGACAAGCGTGCCTTTAACGTCCCCAAATTCGCTGAAGGGAAACGAATCGATTCGGATATCGACATCCATATCTTTCCTGATAAACCCAATGTCTTGATTTGTGATGTAAACTTCAGCTACCAATTGATCGTTAGGAACAATCTTTAAAATAGGCTCACTTGAACTGATAACTGTATCAGGCTTATTCATCTTCAGGTCAAACACCGTTCCATCAACAGGAGCACGCAACTCTTGATACTGCAAATTAACTTTTGCTTGATGAAGTGTATTGTCAATTTCAGCAATTCGTTTGTCGTTTTCATTAATTCTCGACAACATCTCGTTACTGGCATCGGCAATAGTGTTTACAACTTTTTCCTCAGCCTGGGCAATTGCATATTGAATCCGCTCTATCTCCTGAGTTAGCCGATTAACTTCGGTTTCACCTTTCAAGGCTTCCTGTTCCTGACGCTGCATCTGCACTCTCGCAACGGCACCAACCTTTGCTAGGTAGCGAACGTTACCCAGGATTCCTTGGTCAATTTGCAAGCTTCGCCGAGTAGTTGCCAGTTGGCCTCGAAGCTGAGCCAGTTGCTGCTGAAGTTGAGGTATTTCAGAGCGAGTTGTTGCTATACGAGAATTGACCTCCGCCAATCCAACCTGTAATCGGATTTGTTGCTCAGAGCTGAAAGCAGTGCTGCTTCCTACCTGTAACTGCGATACTAGCTCTGATGACAGATTCAATTTCTGAGCATTAGGCTTTGCAACATTAACCATCACAGCACGATAAAGCTGGTTCTCCTTAACTAGAGAGTCGCGGATTTGCTGAGAAGACTGCTGCTGGGATTGAGTGAGTCTTGGATCGAGTCGAATTAACAGATCTCCCTTTTTCACTGGCTGCCCTTCTGATACTAAGACCTCTGCTGCTACGCCTCCGACAGGAGCTTTCACTTCTTGAACCCGTCCATTCGGCTCAAGCTTGCCTGCTGCGGGTACAGCTCTTTCAATGCGAGCAAAAGCGGACCATATGACTGTTAAAGTTGCCACACTGATCAAGCTCCACACAATGCCCCTTGACCATCGCGAGCTTTGCTTCAAAATGACAGGTTGGTCAAAGACAGGCACAGATAATCTTTGGCTAGGTGCTGTACGTTCTTTTTCTAGGTCTCCTACCGAAGCTGTTGTGGGAGAAGAGCCAAGCATTACTTCGTCTTTATCTTCTGTAAGGTTGTTCATCGTATTTCAGGTGGTTAGTATGGAATGGTTAATAACTACCTTTGTTCATCCTACTGTTTGTACAAGCGGTAGTAATAGCCCTTGAGAGCCATGAGTTCCTCGTAATTGCCTTGCTCCACAGCAATGCCTTTGTCCATCACCAAAATTACATCTGCCTTACGAATGGTGCTAAGGCGATGGGTTATAAAGAAAAAGGTACGACCCTTAAAGGCTTTTGCAAGGTTCACGCAAACTTGCCCCTCAGTATCGTAGTCAAGGGCGCTTGTAGCCTCGTCCAGAATTAACAAACGGGGGTTCTGCAGAACAGTACGGGCGATTGCAATGCGTTGTCGCTGCCCTCCAGATAACCTTGATCCGCGTTCTCCCACCCTGGTGTTATAGCCGTTGGGTAAACCCATGATGAAATCATGGGCTACTGCAATTTTGGCGGCGTCGATAATCTTTTGTGATGAAGCATCAGGGTAGTTCAGAGCGATGTTTTCCTGTACTGTGCCGTCAAATAATAAGGTGTCCTGAGGAACAATTCCAATCTGTTGTCGTAGGGAGTAAAGCTCTACTTTGCTAATATCGTAATCATCGACCAAAATCCGACCAGATTCGAGTGGATAAAGGCGCGGCAGAACTTTCATCAGAGTGGACTTGCCTGAACCACTTCCTCCTACAATGCCAACAAAAACTCCAGATGGAAACTTTAGGTTTATATCATTCAGTTGCATAGGTCCTGTAGACCCAAACCGGAAGGAGACATTTTCAAACTTCACATGTCCCTCAATGAGAGGCATCGGAATGTTTGATCGCTCTAGTTCATCAACTTCTGGAGAAGCATTTACTATGTCGCCAAGCCTTTCAAGGGATAGGGAAATTTCCTGAAAGTTTTGCCACGTTTGAGCTAACCGTAGTAAAGGGTTCGTTACATAACCTGCAATAATGCGAAAGGCTATGAGTTCGCCTAAAGTAAGTTGATGCTGAAGAACAAGAAAGGCACCGACCCAAAGTACTAACAGAGTAGATATCTCGTTCAGAAAGTTACTTGTAGAGCTCGCAGTAGTAGATGTGATAACTGTTTTAAAGCCAGCACTGACATAGCGGGCATAAAGTTTTTGCCATTCCCACCGCGCTCGCAGTTCTATGTTCTGCGCTTTTACCGTTTGAATGCCAGAGACAACCTCCACTAAATACGACTGAGCCTCTGCATTACGCTCGGCCCTAAATCTCAACTGATTTCGGATGAGAGGAGACACTACATTCCCTAACGCAATAAAGAAAGGAATAACTGCTAAAGCGACTAGTGCCAACGACCAGTTATACTTAAACATTACAATGATGTAAATAACTGAGAAGATTGCATCTAGCACTACAGTCAATGCTGTACCTGTAAGGAATTGCCGAACGTTCTCCAGTTCATTGATTCGGGTTGCCAATTCCCCCACTGCATGGCGCTCATAATAGCTCAGGGGCAATCGTAGCAAGTGATCGATAATTTGTGAACTGAGAGCTAAATCAATACGATTGGTCGTATCGACGAACAAGAAAGTTCGCAGACAAATGAGAACTGCTTCAAAGACTGCCAGCAACAACAGGAAAGCGCCTAGAAGATGAAGGGTTCCCACACTGCCCTGTACGATTACTTTATCGATAATCACCTGTACCATCAGTGGGTTTGCTAGCGCAAACAACTGAACAAAGAAAGAGGGGTTGTGCATCAGACAAGGGTGGGATAGGTTAAAAGGTCATG
>NZ_JCACKR010000036.1:0-5943 GCF_059505485.1 Stenomitos rutilans | reverse complement strand
GAATTACATCTCAGTCCATCCTCATTTCCTTTTGCTTGTATGAAACCACCCTGCCCAAACTTGGGGGCTAGGGGGCGAAAGATGATCGCTTTTGCGTAAGTCCTACTACATTAAACTGGCAGTAGATACTCGTCTCAGTGTGCTTGCGGGTGGCGGCGCTGATTGCGAAGCAGTGTTGTTGGAAGAGGGCAGCAGGCAGGCGGATTTGTGGGGAGCCAGTGGGAATCCACTCACTCAAAAAGTTTTCTATAAATCCTTAATTAACATCCGTCCGCGTCAGAATAATCGTTCAATGGAAATTCTTGACCTATACATTCGAGAGCAGGTTGCCCGGATCACACAGGAGCTGTTAGGAGGCATATGAAAGACTGGACTGTAAAGCAAGAACGCTATCTACGTGAACTAGTACCAAATCGTTTAGGAGAATTGGCTGCGAATTTAGCGCGCATCAAAGCCTTTTCTAGCCATGATCTAAACCAGGATGCGGTTGCTAGCCTGATTGAGGAAAGCAAGTTTTTCATTGAGTGGACGGCAATGGATGCTGGACTAGATCGCGCCGCAGAGTTAGTTGGGCTACAGGCGCAATTAGCTCGTTGGCAATTAAATTGGTCAAGCCTTTGGGCTGATCGTGAACAACGAATGAATGTGGCAGAACAAGCTAAAAACTGGAGCGATCGTGTTTTAGAAATGTCAGGTTTGTTGCCTCAGTCAATGACAGTATCAAATTAAAGGTTACAGCCAGAAACCAGTTGCATGGCGATCGCTCTTTCCCTTTGCTTTCATTCTTCGCTTATTAGAGCGTAGGGCATTAAAGGAAGAGCGATCGCTGTATGAACCGCTTACTTCCTTTTTTAGATGAATTGGCTTGCATTACGGGTACAAGAACCTGTAGCAAGAGCGCGATCGCTCCGATGACACTTGCGATCGCTCCAACCACCACTGCTGTCGCCAAAATAATCTCAGTTGGACTGGTGCCATACCGCATCCAGGCAGAGGGAGGTTCAATGGAGCCAGAATTCGTAATCACAACCTGGACAGGCTGAGTTTTTGGAGCAGAAGAGTTGGAAGCTATGAGAGAGCTAGCCATCGGTGAATTCCTTTATGAATGTTGTTTGCCGATGGAACTAACTTACCTGGAGTCATCGTTTGAAGTCGCCTCACAGTTGTTAGCAATCAGTTAGCATTGAGCCAACCCATTGTCCTCTCAATATTTCAAGCTTCTGATGTCACCGCCCTCACCACAATCGTCCCTTTTTGAGCAAGCTGGGCAAAGATTTGATCTGGATAGGCTTCGTTCTGACTTGGAAAGAACGGGGAAAATTACACCTAAAAATTGGGAGTATCTAAAGGGCATACTGTGCGGCTTAGATCAAGAGGAAATCGCAGAACAATGCTTTGCTGCTAAAGGCACCGTCAAGACTGCTTTAACCAGGGGTGTTAAAGAACAAATTCTTGAACTTCTTCTAGGTAAGAGTGAGGTCGATTGGAAACGCCTTCCAGCATGGTTGATTGAAGCAGGTTACGGAATTGGAAAAAATCATCACATCAATTGGCAGCAAGTGTGTCGAGGCATGCTCGATCACCAGAAAAAGCTCAGCACGAATGAAGTAATTGCTTCAAAAGCGATGCAGTTTGATTTGCTGGATGACGAAATTTTTGTCTCACTGGCTCTAGTTGAGCGGAAAGAACCAGACCGATTAAGCCAGGATGTACATCCAACACGTTCCTTAAAGCGTTACGAGGAAAAGCCACCGATTGAGTATGAGGCGTTTCGAGAACAGGTCTTACGGCAGGGAGAAAGCGATCGCATTGCTATCATCGGAGAACCCGGAGCAGGAAAGACAACACTTCTACAACACATTGCACTCTGGATTCTAGAGCAACGACTCGGCTTACCGATTTGGATCTCGTTGGGTGACTTGATTAAGAGTGGCGAACTGCAACGTCTGAAGGACTACTTAACACAGGTATGGCTGGAGGATGCGATTCCTAATGTCACTGAAGAAGTTAAGTCTGTTTTTTTGAACCAGTTAAACCATCAAAGAGTATGGCTGTTGCTGGATGGAGCCGACGAAATGGTTGCTTCCTCTGGTATCGCACTCCGAGAGATTCACAAGCAGCTAGGGAGTTGGTTGAGCCAATCATCGATTGTTCTGACTTGCCGAATTAACGTTTGGGATGCAGACATCAATGCTCTAAGAGACTTTCAAACCTATCGTACAAAAGAGTTTTGCTATCCGGCCCAGGTAGAACAGTTCATTAAAAGTGGATTTCGCGAAAGTAATCAGCCGAGTGGCGAACGACTGAAAACTGAATTAGCCAAAACTGAACATGGGCGGCTTCAGCAACTTGTCAGAAACCCATTACGGTTAATGATGCTTTGCACCACATGGCATGAACACAAAAGCCTGCCAGCAACGAAAGCTGAATTATATGGGCGGTTCATTAATGAATTCTATAAATGGAATAAAACTAAGTGGAAGAAGAAAGACCTGAACTATGCTTTCTTTCCGAATACCAAAGCTAAACAAGAGAAGCTTACCCAAGCCCTGGGACGTTTAGCTTGTCGTGCGTTAGATGAGGAAGAAGCACCATTTCGGCTATCCCACAATTTAGTTTTTAATGAACTGGGTGATCCTGAAGATGATGGTTCTGAGTTCTGGTTAGCGCTTAATCTTGGCTGGCTACAGATTGCCAGGAATGCAGACAAATCTTCAGAAAAAGTCTATACATTCTTTCACCCCACATTTCAGGAATGTTTTGCAGCATTTTCGATCAATGATTGGGATGATTTCCTACCTCGTGATCATCAAGATAAACCTACGAAAAACCGTAAGGGAAAAGATACATATCGTATTTTTGAACAACATTGGAAGGAAGCTTTTCTACTGTGGTTAGGACGTAAAGAAATCGAGTTAGATTTGAAGGAAAAACTTATTCAAAAATTAATTAGTTTTAGTAGTCATTCTGGTAAACTCTACTCTTATAAAGCCTATTTTCTTGCAGGCGCAGGAATCTCTGAATTCAAGAGCAAATTCGCAGACACCATTGTGAAAAATCTAATTGGATGGGGTGTAATAGAAACAGAGATAGGCTTTGTTGGCACTGGGTCTAGAAATACACTGAGGGAAACTGATCAAGAAACAGCCATACAAGCTTTGATAGAATTTTTTCGTGAAACTCATTTTACCGATGTAAAAGCGAATATTTTGCAGCATCTAACTTTGATAAACTCTAGCCATAGAATGATTACTGAGTTCCTAGCACAGCCTTCTCAAGATATAATTCTAGCCAAATGTGAACTAGAAAGAAGAAAAGAATTGTGGAGTGATGGTTTATCGAGAGAAGTGGAGGATTGGCGTTCAAAAGAATTTCATAAAAGATTATCATTTTTAGGTTTAGTCAGTAGAAATACTGCAACAGACAATGAAGAGACCATTTACGACCTTTTATTGTTGTTGGAAGAGGAAGAAAATCGATTGGAACCGAAGAAGAAACTTTCAGAAGTATTGTTTACTTTCAATGATTTTCTGTATTATCAGAAGAAATACAGCGACGAGTGTTTATACAAAATGGTCGTATCATTGAAGAAGCTTTTATCTAAACGCTATTCAGGTAACTACACTGACTATCTTTGGCGTTGTGCTCAAAATATGAGTTATCCGGAGTTTTACCGAGCGTGGAACAGTTCTTCTTCCACTACTGATGCCGATTTTTCTACAGAGTGAGTGCGATAGATCCTTACGAAGATCGAGGGAAAATGAGCAATGCACAAAAACTGAAGTAAAAGCTAAGTAATTGAGAGGCAGAGCAATAAAAATTCAAAATATTGATATTTCTAAAGAGGCGATCGCTCACTTCTGTCAGCACTGGCACATCACTGAGTTTGCTCTCTTTGGCTCTGTTCTGCGAGATGATTTTCGTTCAGATAGCGACATTGATGTCTTAGTTACGTTTGCTCCAGATGCCAAACGAGGTTTATCGGAAACCTTACAGATGAAAGAGGAGCTTCAGGAAATCTTTGGTCGAAAAGTAGATTTTATTGTCAAAGCTGCCATTGAACGCAACGAAAACTGGTTGCGCCGCAAAAACATTCTGGAATCTGCACAGGTGATTTATGCCGCGCGATCGTGAATCCTTCATTTCTCAACCATTACAGCGGCGATCGCATCCTGGCAGCAGCGTTCTACCATGACGTAGCCGAACGATCCGGTTGATGCTGGCTAGAGGGTGAACAGTAGGACAGAATCCAACGCTCGATCGAGCCTTCTAAGCGATGTGCAGGAGCAATTCTGTCTAGATATATACCAGGACGAGGGCAAGCTCAGGCTATAATCTCGACAAGTTAGGTTTGGTAGCTTGGATGGACGGGCTGTAGTCGCCTGTGTTAACAACAAAGGATCGCTGGTAGTGACACAAACTGAAAGAGGCGCGAATGTTCAGCCGCCCGATTATGCCGAACAGGCTAAGCGGCACTCAAGTTCCACTGTTCCCGTACAACCGCTCATTGCCAGCCCACCGACTCAGAACGATCGCTCTAGCGGGTGGTTGTTGAAGCGTCTAGCGTTGATTGCTGTGGCGGCCGTTTCAACCGCAATTGGTGTGGCGGCGGCTATGTTGATTCCCCTGCCTACGGGCATTGCGTCGAGTCAGAAAGGGGAGCCATCAGCCGATAGCAATCTCTGGCAGTCTGGTTTTCAGTATCAAGTCGGTCGTCCAGTGAATGTTTTGGTGATGGGGATCGATCGCGTTCCCGGTGCCAAACCAGGCTCGAAGGAGCTGTTTGATGGGCGTAGTGACACCATGCTGCTGCTGCGGGTAGACCCAACCGATGATACGGTCAAGCTGCTGTCGATTCCACGCGATACACAAGTCAATATCTCCAATGTTGGTGTCACGAAGATCAACGATGCCAACGTTAGAGGTGGGGCAGAGCTAGCGGCTACAACCGTCAGCAGCGTTTTGAATGGTATGGCGATCGATCGCTACGTCCGTGTCGATACCGCCGCTTTTCGGGAGTTAGTTAACTTACTGGGTGGCGTTGAAGTATACGTTCCTGAAGCCATGTCCTATGTTGACCAAACTCAAAAGCTTAAGATCAATCTCTCGCCCGGTTTGCAAACTCTGAATGGTGATCAGGCGGAGCAGTTTGCTCGTTTTCGGCATGATGCCTACGGCGATATTGGGCGCGTTCAGCGTCAGCAAACGTTGCTCAAGGCCTTGCTCAAACGAGCGACCAGTCCCGCCATCATTCCCAAGCTGCCTGGCTTGGTGGTGTCCATGCAAAAGTATATCGACACCAATCTGAGCCTGGAGGAAATGCTCGCTTTAACGGGTGCCGGACGCAAACTCAGTCAGGGTAACTTTAAGATGGTGATGCTGCCAGGGCGATTCAGCACGCCGACTGAGTTTAATGCCAGCTACTGGATCATGAACCCCACCGGGCGCGATCGCGTTCTACAACAGTACTTCAACCAGGGCACAACAGAACCTGGTTCATCAACAGCCGCTGCTGACTCGCTTCAGTCGGCCAATAGTCTCAGAATTGCGATTCAAAATGCCTCAAGCAAACCAGATGCCGCTAATCAGTTGCAGCGTTATTTAGCTAACCGTGGGTTTGCCAACGTCTACGTTTCTTCTGATTGGGCTGACAAACAGAGCCAAACTCAAATTGTGGCGCAGCAGGGCGATCTGGGTGGTGCTGAAACGTTGAGACGACTGTTAGGGTTGGGTAGAGTTGAAGCAGACTCGACTGGCGATTTAGAATCTGACTTGACTATTCGCCTGGGGAATGACTGGACGATGCCGACAAACTAAGGTGGTTTTTGATAGTTAGTGGTTAGTGGTTAGACTAGAAACAGAAAATACTTTGCTCGTTTGCTAAAGATCTAGAACTTACGCATTGACAAAAAGAGTGAAATGTGGTGACTCTAGGATAGTCTC
>NZ_JCACKR010000035.1:0-119558 GCF_059505485.1 Stenomitos rutilans | reverse complement strand
TGTCTCAATCTAATCCAGTTACTAAAAAATGAAGAAACGTGTGCGTTTGCCCTAGTCACAGTTGCATCAAGACGGGTCTTGGGCTTAGGGTCTTGGGCTTAGGGTCTTGGGTGTGGTGAATTGATGATTAAGCTGCCCATTCAGCAGGCAGAAGCATGGATGTGGTAGAGGTTTGCTCTTGGCAACTGGGATTACGATCGCCGCGTTTTGTGGTTGCGACGGCGGAGCAGAAAGTCTGGTAAATCGACTTTGGGTTCACGGATGAGAGAAGCTTTGGACGGTAGCCCTGGGCCACCAGGTTCGATGGTTTCCTCAACGGCTATTAATAGAGCCGCTAGTGCCGCTGATAACTCAGCCGGGGGATCTGGTAAAGCTTTTTCCAGGAGAACTTTCAGGTTGAGCACACCACTTTGACCACTGAAGCAACGGTCTTTCCAATGTTGAATCGCGGTTTCATACTCACTGGCTTGCTGCGCCTGCCGTAAGATTTGCTCTTGCATATCATTGGTCTGGCTTTCCAGTTCTGCAATGCGAGCCTGTTGGCGATCGCGCTCTTCTTCAAGTTCCTGGCACGCATGTCTAAGCATGGCTTGAGCGGTCGTCTGCTTAGCGGCCTGTGCTTCCAGTGCCGCAATTTTGGCATGGGCAGTCGCTAAATCCGGTGTCACGGCTGAAGCATCTCCCGCAGCCGCATTGACTGGAGCCGCGATCGTACCTGTTGTGCGGTTGTGTGCAGGAGCCTGTTGCAGACGAACCAGCAATGTCTGCTGCTCTTGTAAGGTTAGCTGCGCCTGCTGTAGCTCACCCTCAAGTTGCCTGAGCGCCATCTGGCGATCGTTGAGAATGAGAGAGAGTTCGTTCACTTGAGCGTGCGCCTCTGCCAACCGCGCGGTTAACCCTTCAGACAATGCCTGAGTTTCAAGCCGTTGTGATTCGGTGCGCGACGACGGTGTGTGTATCGTTGCTTGCACCAACACCAACCGTTCCTCCAGTTGGTGTTGGTGCGCCTCCACCTCTGTACGATCGCTCACAAGCTGGGTCTGCAACTGCTCTAGTGCCTGCTGTTGCATCTGGTTGAGCGCTTCCATCGTGTGCAAAAGCGCCTGCAAAGATCGATCGCGCGTTTGCATCTCAATCAACTGCACGCTCAATGCCTGCTGCTGTTGCGCCAACTGTAGCTTTAAGCGCCCGATCGCCTGCTGCTGAATGTTAGAGATTTCTTCCGTCGAGGCAAGCTGAGCTTCGAGGAGGTGCTGATCAACGACTTGCAGCCGCATTTCGCGTAACGTACTGACCGACTGGTCAAGCGCTTGTTCTAGATGGCGAATGCGTTCAATTTGCTCATGGGAGAGCGATCGCGACTGCCCCAATTCTGTCTGTAGCGCAGCTTGCTCTTGCTCCCATTGTTGGCGCTGAGACTCCAGCGCAGCAGCAGCGTATTGGGTGAGGGTCGAGATAAACCCAGGATCGATGGCGGTAATTTCTTGATGAGCGGCAACCCAGGTCTCTAAGTAGCATTTCAACAACTCTGTGCTCTGAACGCAGTCTGCTCCGCCGATCGCACGGGTGGCTCCGGCATTGAGCGCGACAGTATCCAGCAGGCTCTTATCGTCAGAGTGTCTACCCTCCGACAGCAAAGAACTACAGGCTAGATTCGGTTCAGACACACAGGACCTCCCGAAAACGATGAGCCGGGTTCAGGCTCCACGATTCAACACTTTAAGCGCCTTCTTGAGCAACTTCAGACGTAGCTGTTTGAGAACAAGCCCTGAAGCCAGCGTTGATCATCCATCACCTCAAAGGCACCAGACCGACGCTAGATTGAATCTAAAGTAATGGATTAAGTGCATAATCGCCACCGTAAGTGATACCGTTTGCAACAATTTGCGGATGCACGATCGCACCCTGTCCTTGCTTCCGTCAACAGCCAAAGCGCTGGCAACGTATATAGCCCTGAAGCGTTCTGTCGCTCAGGCGCTACTCTTTTTGTAGACTAAGGATTGCTTCAGACAGGGCTTGCTCAGTCGTGAGGTTGTTGAGCGACCAGCGGTATTCGATCGGTAAGTGATGGCGCTCGCAGTCTTCTTCTAGTTGCTTCTGAAGCGCCAGTGCTTTACGAAGCGTGATGATGAGTTGGTGTACTTGAGCCTGAGAAGGCGATTGACGACCCACAGCAGCCATTGTCTGTCGCTCTAGAAGCTGAAGCAGAAGCTCGTAGTGAATATGAGATGGAAGAGGAATGGGTTCCATGAAACCTGATTACCTTATAGCGTGAATCAACCGAGCAAAAGGCTCGAGGCCAGCGTTAGAGCGGTTATGCAAGCAGGCTGTACACTCGCCTGACATCCGATGACGCCCTGCTAAGAAACGTCAGTTGTGTCTGAAGCACTGGCTGCTCCAGAGACAAGTTGTGTAAGTGCCAAGCCTGGGTCAGGTTGGCGCATCAGCGCTTCGCCCACCAGTACCGCACTTGCACCAGCCGTTGCAGCAAACTGTAAATCGTCAGCCGTGTAAAGACCAGATTCACTGACAACCAGAATATCGCGCGATCGCAACTGTTCTCGACGATCGCCCAGCAAGCGGCGCGTGGTTTGTAAATCGACCGAAAAATCCTCTAGATTGCGGTTGTTGATCCCAATCAGGTTAACGCCATCCAGCGCCAGTACGCGATCAAGTTCAGCTAGCGTATGTACCTCAATCAGAGCTGTCATCTCTAGCGCTGCGGCAATCTTCAGAAAATACTGGAGGTCTTTATCCGACAAAATCGCCGCAATGAGCAGCACTGCGTCAGCCCCGTTGACCCGTGCCAGATACATCTGATAAGGGTAAATGACAAATTCTTTGCACAGCAGCGGCAACTGGGTCACGGCGCGGATCTGGGCAAGATAATCAAAACTACCCTGAAAGAATTTTTGATCCGTTAAGACCGAGAGGCAGGTTGCACCCCCTTGCTCGTAGGAACGGGCGATCGCAACGGGATCAAAGTCTTCTCGGATAATCCCCTTGCTAGGAGATGCTTTCTTCACCTCAGCGATGACAGCGGGACGGGTTTTACTCTCCTGAAGCGCCTGCAAGAATGAGCGGGGCGGCGACAAATCTTTGACTTGTTTTTGCAGCTCTAATAGAGGCACGCGATCGCGCAGTTGGGCAACTTCTGCCTCTTTCTGCCAAACAATTTCCTCCAAAATATGGCGAGGGGCCGCATCAGGAACTTTTACCTGGTAGCGTAACTCCTGCACGGAAACCGCAGGATTCGGTGGGCGACGACGGATCTGCATCGGTGGCTTGAACGCGAAGGGAACAGGATGGGCGATCGAAACAATGCTTGACCATTGCTCGATAGAGGGAATAGATAATGCTCTTGATAGCGTAACCTAAGTCTGGAAAGGTACGGGGAAGAAATGTGCCAAGCCGCACAAAATTGACACGATTTTTAAGGGGCAGGGAAGAGGGCTTTGAATTAAGCGTCTAACTTCTCACGCCCAATTGCATCTTGAGCGACCCACATCTATTCGCTAACCGCTACAGACGATGCCTGCATCACCCGACCGCTCTCAACGGTCAGGAGGTCTGTCAAAGCTATGCAAAATTTAACCACCTAGCAACTTCGTACACAATTTCATTTGAATTGTAGTCATCTTCCAAATAACCGCAGTAGTGGTCAATGACCATTCCAAACTCAAATTGGCATCCAACAACAGCGATAAAATCATCGGCGATCGACCACAGATAACTAAATACGCTCTGTGCCCAACCAGCTTCGACAACGAATGCTGGATATTTACCAACCGTACCAATGGACAAATAGGAGAGTGTGTTGGGAGCTACACCATCAATCTGTTGAACGAAAGTGAGCGCCTTTTGGGAGCAAGCAACCTTAGTAAAGCTGTAATAAACTGGACAGTAATGAACAGAGCGAGTTTGAGTGCCGCTCCTAATACCTAATGCAGAAATGGGTAAGAAGCCTGCAATCACCAGGTCGGATTCAGGAGTATAAACACATCGAGCAGTACGCAGTGTCGCCGAGATCGATGGGGAAAGCGATTCGAGCAGCAGGGCGCGATTACGGCGCTGCCGATTAGCAGAAGCTTTAATAGAAATCAGTCTGCGACGCTCACGGGAATCCATACATCACCCGAATCTGCTGCACGAAGTTGTTTTGGCTTGCAGCTTCCCCCCACTCTCTACTCCCCATTCCCCACTCCCTTCTTCCCTAATGCACCGTCACCGCCCGCTTGTACGCTTCATCCAGCACTTCCGACAGCGTGGGATGGGCATGCACCAGGAACGCGAGGTCTTGCACGGTTTGCCGTTGGGCGATCGCGTTTGCCGCTTCCTGGATGAGGTCAGAGGCATGTAGCCCAAAGATGTGAACACCCAGCACTTCGCCCGTATCCTGACGGTAAATCACTTTTGCCACGCCTTCGGTTTCGCCTTCCGCGATCGCTTTTGCGTTGCCCTTAAAGTAGGTGCGAACAGCGGTAATTTCAAAGCCCTCTGCTTTACCTTTTTCCTTCGCGGCGGGTTCCGTCAAGCCCACGAAACCAATTTCGGGATGGGTGAATGCGGCTGCGGGAATGCTGTGGTAGTCAACCGCACGGGGACGAGCGCAGATATTTTCTACCGCTGCTACGCCCTGAGCAGAGGCCGCATGAGCCAGCATGAGTTTGCCCGTTGCATCGCCGATCGCCCAGAGATGGGGAACAGGTTCACCACCTACAAGAACAGCCATGTGGTCGTTGATGGGGATATAGCCCGGCCGCACGGTTTCTACGCCGACTGAATCTAGCCCCAGCTCTTTGGTCAGCGGTACTCGTCCAGTGGCAACCAGGCAAGCATCGACTTCCAGGACTTCCACAGTCTCCTTGGCTTTGACATCTGCCAGTTCAATCACGACTGGCGAACCGGGTGTAATGCGTTTTGCCAGCACACCGACTTTCGTTTCGATGTCGCGGGGGGTGATGAGCACGCGTTGGGCAAGTTTGGCAATATCGGGGTCGAATCCCGGCATGAGTTGGTCGAGCGCTTCGATGAGGGTAATTTCGCAGCCCAGTGCCGAGTATACGTCGGCAAACTCCAGGCCAATGTAGCCACTGCCCACGATCGCAATCCAGGACGGCAAGGATTCTAACCGTACAGCATCGTCACTGGTAAAGACCGTCTTGCCGTCTATTTCAATACCCGGTGGCACAAAGGGTACAGAACCCGGTGCCAGCATAATATCTTTCGCGGTGATGGTCTTTTCGCCGTCTTTCGTAGCAACCGACACCTTTTGCACTCCGGCAATTTTGCCCCAGCCGTGAATCGTGTCTACGCCCAACCGCTTGAGGCTACCGATGAGCGCTTCTCGCTGTTTGGTGACAATGCTGTTGGCGTGGTCTGCGATCGCTTGTCGATCGAACGCCACATCGCCTAATTGAATGCCCAGTGCTTTGAGGTGAGGTGCGTCTTGTAACTCGCGCACCCGTCCCGATGCTGCCAGAAGCGCTTTAGAGGGAATACAGCCTCGATTGACACAGGTGCCACCCATATCGGCAGCTTCGATAACGGCTGTTTTCAGCCCGCAGCTTACCGCGTGGATGGCCGCTCCGTGCCCACCAACTCCAGCTCCAATGATGACCAAATCGTAATCGAATGACTGACTCACATCTCTCTCCTGTTCATTACCTTCCATTGTCGGTTGGAGAGGGGCGATCGGACAAGGGAGGGATGTAGCTTGCTTCCGCTTTGCAGTGGGATGAGAAATGAAAAAAGTGGCTCCAGCACATTCCGAATTGGGTCGAGCCATCTTTTTAACTGGTCGAGCCATCTTTGCAGTGAGTCGAGTTATCTTGAAGCTGAGTTAAGCCATCTCTGCACTCAGTCGATCGAGCTTTTTGCCGGGTCGAGCTATCCCGGCACTCAGTCGAGTCAGCTTTTTATTAGCTTGAGCCATCCCAGCACTCAGTCGAGCAAGCTTTGGGCTGAGTCAGGCCAGTTCTATACCTGGTCGAGCCAGCTTTTTGCTCAGTTGAGCTATCCATGCACTCAGTCGAGCCATCTTTTTACCTGATCGAGCAGTCCCAAAACTGAGTTGAGCAGTCTTTGAGCTAAGTCCCGTAGTTTCTGCACTCGGTCGAGCGATCTTTTGGCTAGCTGAAGCGGTCTCGATCATTGGATCAAGCCATTTTGATGCGGAGTGTGGACTGGTATGCTTGACCAGGCACAGGCTGGTGCTGCTCTGGTCGATCGCTGTGCCACCAGTTCCTCGTAGCATCCGGTAAGTTGACAGCGTAAAGGGTAATGATGATCGGTTCCTGCAAGCCCTGTCCTAAAATCTCGACGCTGTAGGAGGGATGCTTTTTAGTCGCCAGATCTACAATGAAGCGTTTGCCAATCCGCCGCCAGCTTGGTTCTTTGCCGCGCCACTGAAGGCGACAGCAAGGCCAGGGTAGCTGTTCACGATCGAACAGGCGACAGCAAGGCCCAATGACGCGGTAGCTGAAGTGGCAACCGGGGCTAAAGAAAACCTGCCCATGCTGAAGTGGGTGAGACATTGCGCTAGAATCACGAACCGAGCGTTGCTTTAGCGTTTTGCAGCGCCTGCCGTACCTGAGCGAATCCTGTGCCCCCGTAGCTGTTGCGGGCAGAGACGACCTGTGCAGGCGCGATCGCAGCGTAGATATCTGATTCAAACGCAGGATGGATGGCTTTCCATTCCTCTAGCGTCAGATCTTTCAGCAGTTTGCCTTGAGACAGAGAGGTCTTCACAACTTTACCAACCAGATTGTAGGCTTCCCGGAAGGGCACGCTTTTGCCTGCCAGGTAATCTGCCACATCCGTTGCGTTAGAAAAGTCCTCATTCACTGCTTCTTGTAGCCGGGTCACGCGAAACTCCAGCCCTTCTCCCAGCAGAATGGTCATGGCTTCCAGACACCCTTGCACCGTGACAACCGCATCAAAGAGGGCTTCTTTGTCTTCCTGTAAATCTTTGTTGTAGGCAAGAGGCAAGCCTTTCATCAGCACCAACAAGCCTTGAAGGTGCCCAAACACTCTACCCGTTTTGCCACGTACCAGTTCCGGCACATCTGGATTCTTCTTCTGCGGCATGATGCTAGAGCCTGTAGAGCAGCTATCTTTGAGGGTGACAAAGCCAAACTCTTCCGATGCCCACAGGATCACTTCTTCGGACAGGCGACTGAGATGCACCATGATGAGGCTGGCTGCACAAAGAAATTCGATCGCAAAGTCACGATCGCTCACTCCATCCAGGCTATTCGCGTAGACCCCGCCAAAGTTGAGTAGTTCAGCCGTGTAGTGGCGATCGATGGGAAAGGTCGTCCCAGCTAGCGCACCCGAACCGAGCGGCGAGATGTTCACTCGCTGATAGATTTCGCCGAGCCGTTCCCAGTCGCGCTGGCTCATTTCAAAATAGGCCAACAGATGATGAGCCAGACTAAGCGGCTGTGCCCGTTGCAGGTGGGTATAGCCAGGGATCAGCGTTTCGACGTGCTGGTCTGCCAGCGTCACTAAGATCGACTGGAACGATCGCACCCGCTGACGAATCTGTTGGATCTGGTCGCGCAGATACAGGCGCGTATCTGTGCCTACCTGGTCATTGCGCGATCGAGCCGTGTGGAGCTTTTTGCCCACATCCCCCACAATTTCGGTGAGACGACGTTCCACCGCAAAATGCACATCTTCCGCCTCCACACCGGGAATAAACAACCCCTGGCGGTACTCTTGCCGTACCTGTTCCAGCCCGTTCACCAACTGCTCTCCTTCAGCCGCTGGAATGATGCCTGTGTGCGCCAGCATCCGTGCATGCGCTTGCGAACCCGTCAGGTCGTATTCAATGAGTTGGATGTCGAACCGAATGCTGGCGTTAAAGACAGCGATCGCGGGGTGTAGCGCCGTCTCAAAGCGCTGGCTCCAGGTGGAAGGGGGATTTGCGGCTGTCTGAGAGAGGTCTTGGTTCAAGGCAATCCTCAGGGTGATGAAAAAGATGGATTTTGGGCGTTTGGATGCATGAACATCACAACACGTTGACGATGAGGTCAAAAGGACTGACGCAAACCTCGGAGGTTTGGCTCAGGAATCAAGCATCGTCATTCAATGTCGTCGCTAAACCTCCGAGGTTTTGGTCTGACGAACGTTACCCAGATAACGATTACAAAAGCGCTTTATGCCTCTGCCGAAGACGTGCTTCTAAAATAAATGAGTTGCTTAGCCAAAAGACGTAAACGTTTTGACAAAATAGCCAAAAATAATACCAATCAGAAAAGCCCAGACCTGCCCTGTTTTGACAAAGTTATTGAAGGCTTTTTGCACATCACCTGCTAGATCAACCTGTATTTGTTTGTCGCCCATCGCTGCCAGGTCGATCGGCAAGTGCCAGTGGGCTGGTTGTAAGACATTAAGCCAGGATGCGTCAACCCAGGATGTATCAAGCCAGTAGGTTGGTTCCACAAACCAAGTCACGACATCGGGTATCAAGCTAATGACCATTGCCCCTCTCTCCCCTTTCTAATAAATGCAAACCAGCGTGCACGTTTATCTTACAAGACTGAAAGGATACCAGAAAACAATCCTGGCGATCGGACACGCGAATACACATCAGTCTGGCAGCATCCCTACTGACGTTAGGACAGGTTGCCGATCGCGCGGCCTGCTGTTGCCATAAAGCGATCGACCTCAGCTAAGAGCGTCGCCTTCGCTTCAGGTGATAGAAATGCGGCTTGAAAGCCATTGCGGCTTAATTGATGCATCTCAGTTACGGTGAGTGCCAGATGATCTCGAATCGCCTGAAAATTCTCGGCAAGGTACCCGCCAAAGTACGCTGGGTCATCTGAATTGACGGTCACACACAGCCCAGCCGCCAGCAGTTGCTTCAAATTGTGCGTTGCCATGTCATCAAAAACGCAGAGTTTGACATTCGAGAGTGGGCAAACCGTGAGGGGAATTTGGCGTTCTGCCAGATAAGCCACCAGTTTTGGATCTTCCAGGCACCGCACACCATGATCAATCCGCGACACCTTCAAGAGTTCCAAAGCCTGCCAGATATACTCCGGTGGCCCTTCTTCTCCCGCATGCGCCACTGTGAGAAAGCCTTCTGCGCGTGCCCGATCGAACACGGCCTGAAACTTAACGGGGGGATGACCCATCTCAGACGAATCCAGCCCCACACCCACTAACCAATCTTGAAATGGCATCGCCTGCTCTAGTGTTGCCATTGCCGACTCGGCGCTAAGATGCCTGAGAAAGCTACAAATCAACTGCGACGAAACGCCTAGCTGCTTGCCATCGACCAGCGCCTGGTAAATGCCATTGATGACAGTGGCAAACGGAACACCCCGATCGGTATGCGTTTGTGGATCAAAGAAAATCTCGGTATGGCGAATATTCTGCGCCGCGCATCGCTCCAAATACGCCCAGGTCATGTCGTAAAAATCTTGTTCGTGCAGCAGCACCCCTGCCCCGGCATAGTAAATATCCAGAAACGACTGTAAGTTACTAAATTGATAGGCATCGCGAACTGCCACCGCTGAGGGGTAGGGCAGAGCAATCTGGTTGCGCTGAGCGATCGCAAACATCAATTCCGGTTCCAGTGATCCCTCAATATGAATGTGTAACTCAGCCTTGGGTAAGTCACGAATCCATGTGTCCATCCCTTACTCTCCATTGCAGCAAGTAGCGGTCAGCGATCAGCCGTCAGCTTGCACCTCATGTCGATCGCTGGTTCAGCCGTTTGGTCTGGTTAGCATCGCCCATCCCGATCGTTGCATGTCGTATCACCGCGAACAAACGACATGAAAAGTTGGTAGGGGCGATCGTCCGAACCCGCTCACGATCGCTATGTGCCCCCTTTGAACTGATCAACAGCATCAGAGAAACGCTGACCGCTAACTGCTAATCTGCCTCACCTTTGACCTTCATCACGATCAGCGTCATATCATCCACATTGCGGTTCGCCGTGCCCGTAAATTTTTGCACCTGGCTGAACAGGTACTCCAGGATGGCTTGTGGGTGTTCGCAGTGTTGGCATGCCCATTGGAAGGCTTGTGTCAGGTTCTCCTCATCAAACCGCTCACCGCTCTGGTTGGCGGCATCGGTAAATCCATCGGTGTAATAGATCAGCGTGTCGCCGGCCTGAAGCTGAACCTGGGCATCTTGATAGTGGGTATCGGCATCTAGTCCGATCAACATGCCAAGGGTATCCAACCGTCGGATTGTTTTCGTAGCCGCTTGCCACAGTAGCGGTGGGTTATGCGCGGCATTGCTGTAAGATAGCAGCCGGGTCTGGGGGTTGTATTCCGAATAAAACAGCGTGACGAAACGATTGGAGTTTTCCAGATCGGCGTACATGACGCGGTTTAAGTGTTGCAGAATACGAGCAGGTGAGTGTCCGTTCAGGACTTCTGCTCGCAGCATACCCCGTGTCATGGTCATGATGAGACCCGCAGGCACGCCTTTGCCCATCACATCCCCGATCGCCACACTCCATCGTCCGCCTTCACTGCCACCATCTTTTTTAGACCGAATCTGGTCGTAGCTAGCAGGAATAAAGTCGTAAAAATCGCCCCCAACTCGATTGGCAGATTGGCACCGGGCGGCCAGTTCAACGCCCTGAATTTTAGGACACGATCGCGGCAGGAGACGCAGTTGAATCTCGGCTCCAATTTCAAGCTCACGATCGAGACGTTCTTTCTTGCGGAGTTCAACGGTAAGCTCATCGTTTTCGATCGCCACTGCCGTCTGATCAGCCACCAATCGCACAAGCTTCTGTCGGGTTTCAGTCCAGTTATATTGCGGGTCGCGGCTAAAGACATACAGCCGTCCGCGCTCAGTGTTCTTTACGAGAATGGCTGTGCCAAACAGCTGCACCCCAGCGCCCAAATAATGACTAACCTGATGATCGAGCGTAGCAATCGTACTGGGTGTAAGCGCGATCGCCTCTCCAGCAGCCGTGGGAGGCAGGGAAGACGTAACCTGTCGCGTTGCCGTTTCCAGCGCCTTGCGAATGTCCTGACACCAACGGCTATCTTGACAATGCAGTCGTTCTAAACGCACCTGTCCGTTCGGTTTAAACAGCAACAGTGCGCCTCCATCACTGTCAGTGACCCGGCTCGCCATCAGGGGAATCAGCTCTAAAAACTGATTGAGGTTGTTGAAGCTCCGGAGTGCAAAGCCCAGCGAACTGAGCAAATCTTGAATTTTGTGCTGCTCACGGTTAAGTCGCGCCACCAATTCTTTCAGCGCAAAAACTGGCGTAATTTCAGGCGTGCTACCTCCTGCACCTGCGCCAACGGTACCGCCACTAGGAGAACGTGCAGGCAGTCGATCGCGCGCACCTTCCGTGGCAGGCAGATTCGTTACTGAAGGCGGAGTCGTTCCAGCATCCGGTCGTTGTGATGGCTGTCGAGGAAGAGGCACAGCAGTCATTTGAGATCAAGGTGAACAAACGATCACCGCGAGAGCAGGCTGTTGCATTGTGCAGATGATTCTAGCGATAAGTCTCTAGAACCGTCGGTAGGTGTCCTAGCGTTTGAATGGGTGCCCAAACCTGCGCATAGTTTACCAACGTTAGCAGATAAGCTCTCAATTGATAACGTGATTTTGACTTACTCTAGTGAATTGTTGGGAAGGGTGAGGGGTGAGGGAGAGAGTTTTGAGTTTTGAGTTCCGATTCCTGCCTTTTGCTATCAGCGGTCAGCCATTAGCTTTCAAGGCTCATCTGTCCAGCTTGCCTCTAATAACCAACGACTAGCAACCAACAACTTCTGCCTTCTGCCTTTTACCCTCTTATCCATTCAACAGCGCTTCAACAAACTCATAGCTAGAAAACGGTCGTAGGTCTTCGATACCTTCTCCAGCACCAATGAAGCGGATGGGTAGACCAAGTTGTTGAACGATCGCCAGCGCAATGCCACCTTTGGCAGTACCGTCGAGCTTGGTCAGAATGACTCCGCTAAGCTGGGCGGCTTCGGAAAAGACTTCAGCCTGACGCAGACCGTTTTGCCCAAGCGTAGCATCCAACACCAGCAGGGACTCAACGACCGCATTTTCTGATTTTTTGTCGATGATGCGGCGAATCTTGCTAAGTTCGTCCATCAGGTTTTTCTTATTTTGCAACCGCCCTGCTGTGTCCACCAGCAGTAAGTTGGTATCGCGTGATTGGGCAGCCGCGATCGCATCAAAGACTACAGCAGCGGGATCGGTATTTTGCCCCGGATTGGCGATCACTTCGACACCGCTACGACTGCCCCACACTTTGACTTGTTCCACTGCGGCCGCCCTGAAGGTGTCAGCGGCGGCGATCAAACAGTTGTAACCAGACTTTTGGGCAATGTGAGCGAGTTTGCCGATCGTCGTGGTTTTGCCCGCACCGTTGACTCCCGTAATCAGCCAGATGTTGAGGGTGTCATCTTCGGGTGCAAAGAAGCGGCTTTTAGCGTTTTCTAGCGGGGCATCCAGCATATCGCGCAGAATTTGCTTCAGGTAAGTAAGAGCCGCATCTGGCGGTAAGGTTTCCTGTCGTAGCTTGCTTTGCAGTGCCTCAATAATGGCATCGGTTGCCGCCACGCCCACGTCCGCTTGCAGCAGGACGGATTCGATCTCCATCACGGCATCTTCGTTGAGCGGCCCCTGCCCGACGATCGCCCGCAGTTGGTTGATCAGCCCTCGTCGCGTTTTGTCTAAGCCTTGCCGTAGCCGCTTCAGCCAGGTGATTTCTTCGAGCGACACCTGATCGGGTCGCCGCCCCTGCGCTGCCAGCACCTCCGATGACCAGAGAAAGCCTTCGTCTAAGACAAACTCAGGCTCAGCAGGGGTCTCAGCAGGGGCGGGGGTTGGGGTGGTGTCTGGAGAAGCGATCGCGGCTTCTGGCTCTGGTGCGACAATCGCGGTTTCTTTGAGCCGTTCTAATCGCTCCAGCCGCTCGGCTTCTGCTTGCGCCCAGAAAGGCAGAGGTGCCGTTGAGACGGTCTCAGACGTGGTTTCTGAGACAATCGGTTCGACTTCAGAGACGACGGCTTCTGTTGTCAGAGGTTCTACAGCAACGATCGCCTCATCAACCGTTGCTACCTCAGTAATTTCTGGCTCGATCGCCTCAGTAGATTCGTCTACAGCCTCTACTGGCTCTGTTTGCTGCCGCTTCTGGATATTTTGATACGCCGCTTTTGCCCAGTTCAGGTAAGCTTCAGCAACAACTGGCTCCTCTTCATTAGCCGCTTCTGGCTGCACTGGCTCTGGTTCTGCGGCTTGAGTATCCTCAGTTTTAGGGTCGTATTGCCGACGAAACCAGTCAAACGTCATTGCCTTTACCTGAATATGATGCGAGTTGGAACGACAGCGTTGAGCTTACAGACTTGAGTTGAAATCGATCTTAGTGCGATTGACTCCGATCGCCTGACCGCGATCGCTGACAACAAATGACCACACCGATCGCCAGATCGACTCTACTCAACCGTGCTGATTCAACTGTAGGGAAAAATGGTTGAAAAGCCCATAGCTAAAACGACAAAGCTTTTCCTTGCTGCGTTTCGCAACATTGGTCAGCCGTCAACCGTCAGCCTTTGAGTTTATGAAGCGGTCAGCTATCAGCTTTTAGCCCTTATCCTTCATCCCTCATTCTTCCCCCACTCCCTACATCGGTTGCTTCGTCGACTTAAGCTGATCCATCACTCGGCGCAGCACACCGTTAATAAAACGATGCCCGTCGTCGCCGCTGTACCGCTTGGCTAGCTCTACCGCTTCGTTGACGGCAACCCGATCGGGCACGCCCAAAAAGAGAATCTCGGTCACTGCGATCCGAAGAATATCCCGATCGATCCAGGCAAGGCGTGAAAGCTGCCAATCGACCAGGGCTGTAGACAAAATTTGATCAATCTCGTCTCGATTGGCTTTCAGCTTGCCAATAATTTCAAGCGTGTAATGACGCACATCCTGCTGGTTTGCCAGTTGAATGAACTCAGGCACCTCCATTGAGACGCCCAGACGGTTGATGGCTGTCTGAGTGAGCGCGATCGCCTCATTGACCATTGCTCTAGCACTCTCAACATCCGCTGCACGGGTTTCGCTGGTCAACAAACGAGCGCTTCCCTGTTGCAGTTCAGCCGACGCGGTTTCTAGAGCATCTTGCGCTTCAGTGGTGAGCGTCCGTACTGCTGCCACCACCACATTTTGAAGCTGCTGCAACTCCAAACGTTCTTGCTTAGCAGGAAGCTGGCTAATACTCAGCAGCGCTAGTTCACGGGCAATTCGACGGGCTTGCATAGGGAAGGATAAAGGATGAAGGCTTAAGGATAAAGTGAATGCTTTAAAGCCAGGACTTACGCAAGAGCGGTCATCTTTCGCCCCCAAGTCCCCATTCTGGGGGCTTGGGGGCAAATGCGTGAGTCCTAAAAGCGTAGAAAGCGAATGGGCGGGCTGGCCCGTCCTGTCGCAAGCTAAATTTGTTTAGAACATGGCATGGTTGCACTCGTTATCCTTCATACTTTAGCCTTCATCCTTTCTTCTTAACTTTCCCACAGGTCTTCTTCTAGCGCGATCGCCTGCCGCCCCTGGTCAGGAAAGAGGTCTAACGTACGCTTACTAGAAGCCGGTAGCGACGACATGGCTGACGACTCAGGGGAAACAATGCCGCCTGAAATCACGACTTTGAACGCTTCTTCGATCGGCATAGAAAGATTGATCACGGCTTCCTCTGGCACAACGGCATACCAACCTGTCGTCGGGTTCGGGGTTGTGGGAATAAACACGCCCAGCATCGGGCTGGTAAAGCGTGACTGAAATTCGCCGCTTAAAACGCCTGTAACGAACCCTAACGACCAAACGCCCTCTCGTGGGTATTCCACCAAAACCACCCGTCGAAATTTGCCACTAGTGTCTTTCAGGAGAGTTTCTAAAAGCTGCTTCAAGGTTTTGTACACCGAACCTGCCAACGGAATGGCTTGCAGCACCCGTTCACCAAAGTCCAACAGCCAACGTCCGGCAATGTTCCGCGCCATCAAGCCGATGATCAAAATGGACAGCAACGGCACGGTCAAGCCCACCAACAGATTCAGGAGATTCACCAGAATCGGGTTGAGACCGTCAAAGGGATTGAGCTGCTTGGGAATGCGGGTCAAAAAGTTGACGACCCAACTGGCGATTGTAATCGTCAGCCAGATCGTGGTTGCTAGAGGAATCACGACCAGCAACCCTGCAATCAGGTCGTTTTTAAGGTCTTGCTTGAGGCGTTGGATCACGGGTCACCCACTCTCCTGTAGTTGGCGGCGGAAACTGTAATAACGCTGACGATTCAAAAAGACCAAAATTGGTGTGGCGATCAGCCTGAAACGCTAGTTGAATCTATCTAATGAATAATCAGAAACGGTTAGCGACAAGCGCTAAGAAACATTTCTTTAAGTCAACCTCTGATTGAAATTGTAACAACTATGTAAAGGAATATTGCTGGAAAAAGACGATCGACGTAACCGTGCTGAAGAGCTGTAATTGCTCTCAAGGAGCAATCTATCTATGGTGCCGCTGCCTATCGGTTGCGAACCCGTGCAACGACCAGATAGGACGACCACATCAGGACGATCGACAGAGATGGTGCTGATCACCAGAATACCCTACGGCGATTCGGTATCGCACGCGACGATTAATTTTGTCATGACTGCGCACTCCAAACAGCTCATATATCTAAGGATGAGCTGACTTCATTAATCAAACCCATCCCTCTTCGCCATGACCTCTTACCATTTGATGTTTGATCAACCAGCACCGATCAAAGCAAAGGCCGTTAGGTCGAGGGGACGTTACGTTGATTCTGAGCTGATAACAGATACCGCAATCCAGTCCAACCGATGATGGCATACCCGATCGCCAGTATGAGGCTGGCAATACCGCTGCGCATGCCCGATCGCAGCTTGTTATCGTTTACCTGCGTTTCGAGCTTCCGCTTATTATCACGAATCTGCGTCAATTTCTGATCACGCTCAGGGGCAATCTGTGCCTCCAGTGCCTTGGGGTCAGATTTGAACTTCTGAAGCTGATCCAGTTTTTGCTTCGCTTGTGCCAACTGTGCCCCTTGAAGCTGACCACTTTGAATTAACTGATCGATCTGGCTAGACTGAGCATCAATCTGCGCATTCAGTTGCTGCACCTGACTGTCGATCTGGCTTTCTGCTCTGCTGGCATCCTGAGTAATTTGCTTTAACTGATCGTCTGCCGCTGTATTGGTGGCACTGACGCTGAGGGGAATGAGTAATAGGAACACTAACCCAAGCAGGCTCGCTAGCAACGCTGCCCCTAGCTTTAGCCCGCGTGAACGTTCCACACTGCTAGGTGTCTCCAGGGCATTTTCTACCCAAAAGCCGATGAACAAGAAGCCGAAGCCCATCATGGGAACAAAGCCGCGATCGATCAACTGCGTCGTCGTCGTAAATAGCCATTGGCTATCTTGAAACTTTGCAGCCGAAAGTACGATGACGCAATCCAGCAGGTAGAGCACAATCAGCACCATACCAACAATTTTAAGAATGAGGGCAGTCAGGGGCGAGGCGTTAAATGTTTTCATCAGCTTCTATATAGATTTGATGGGCAGTTAACTGAAACTGCTTCAGCAACCTCCTATAGTAGACTACGGAGTTGAATCTCTCGACGGAATTGAGTAGCTGAAACTATGAATAAAATTGTCGAAGTGCTGCCCGATAAAGATGCCTTAATTCAGCGAGGGTTGACGATCGTGGTGGATAAGCTACAGGCTGCGATCGCAGCACGGGGGCGTTGCACGATCGCTCTTGCAGGCGGCAGCACTCCCAACCCTCTGTATAAGCAACTCGCCACGCAATCCCTACCGTGGGATCATATCCACGTCTTTTGGGGTGACGAACGGTATGTGCCAGCCACCCATCCCGACAGCAACGAAGGCATGGCCCGTCATGCCTGGCTAGATAAAGTGGCTTTTCCGCCTGAGAATATTCACCCCATGCCTACAGCAAATGCTGATCCAGCGGTGTCTGCCAGTCAGCATGAGCGCGAACTGCAACAATTTTTTCAGCTTCAACCAGGAGAGTTTCCCCGTTTTGACCTCATTTTGCTGGGGATTGGGGATGATGGGCATACCGCATCGTTGTTTCCGCATACAGAAGCACTGCAAGTGCATGACCACCTTATTACCGTTGGCAATAAAGATGGACAGCCGCGCGTGACCTTTACAGCCCCACTCATTAATCACGCCCACAATGTCCTCTTTCTCGTTTCGGGGGCCAGCAAACGCCCTGCCCTGGATCAAATCTTTGCACCCATCGCGGATGAGACCACCTATCCTGCGCGCCTCATTCAACCACAAGGCGAACTCTGGTGGCTGCTTGATCACGCCGCTGGGCAAGATTTGGCAGTGAGATGACAGCGAACCCAATTCCAAAGTAGAACTGGAGTAGTGAGTAGAACTGGAGTAGTGAGGAAAACTGGAGTAGTGAGGAAAACTGGAGCAGAAACCATTTGCTTAAACGGCAGACCATTTCGATCGAGTGTTTATTGGCAACCAGTGTTTGAAAAGGGGATGTGCTCTTAACAGCGCACTCCTCCTTTGTCAACAGATCTTTTAATGTCAATGGGTTATGTCGGCTGTGATCTTATATTGACAGTGATATAGAGGTAAAACGTCCATGATTGTTTGTCCGAATTGCAATCATCAAAATCCTGATGGCGCAGTTCAATGTGAAGCCTGTTATACACCCTTGCCTGCAACCATGAGCTGCCCAAACTGCGGAACTGCGGTTCAGACCGATGCGAGCTTTTGCGGACAATGTGGGTACAATCTCCGCACGGCTGCTGGTGCACAACCAGCCGCGAACGCTTTCAGTCAAGCGCTAGAGCCTTCTGCGGCCTCACCCGCAGTACCAGACTTACTACCGCTTGATCCCCTTGTGCCACCTGATCCGTTAATTGCTCCCCCGGTTTCTGTTTCTAGCCCGCCTGCTGTGCTTGAGGCTCCCTCATCCATATTAGTGCCCATAGCGACACCGCCCCCTATACCTGACCAACCTGCTGCTGTGGCAGAGGTAAATCGATTGCCAGCCCCAGGGCAATCAGCTCCAGAACAAGGTAGCTCAACAACCCAGCTACAACAGCAAACAGCACGTCTGTTACATCTTCAAACCAGTGCGTCGTTAGAATTGCCGCAGAGTTTGACAGTCATTCACATTGGCAAACCGAACGATCGCATCCCACCAGATATTGATGTCTCTGGTTTTCCAGATTCAGAGATTGTGTCTCGTATCCATGCGGATATTCGACTTGAAGGCGACGCTTACTATTTGGAAGATGTGGGAAGTTCTAACGGCACCTATATCAACAATGTGCCACTGCCAATGGGTAATCGGCATCGCTTGCGACCGGGAGACCGCATTGCCTTAGGCAAAGGCGACAAGGTGACGTTTTTGTTCCAGCTTTCTTGAGCCAACAGCGAGGGGTGTGGCGATGGCGCAGCCAACTGGATACGCCTGCTATGCTTACCAGGGGAAGACTCAACCGTTTGCCCCACACGCAACGCCAAATAGTCGTGTATCGTTAGGAGACTTACCGCGATCGAGGACAAAGATTTCGGTTCCATAGCAGCGAAAGCAACATAGGATCGAAACACGTTTTCAGACGGTAGCCGTCCTTGCCACAGGTCATTACTCAGACTCTATACCGCCAGTGTGATTACTCTGACTCTTTTGCATCCGATTCAGTCGATTCCGGTTCAAAGCTGGACGTTTGAACACGAACCTGTCATTCGGATTGGACGATCGACTGATAATCACGTCATTCTTTACAGCGCAGTGGTTTCCCGCCATCATGTTGAATTGCGCTGCCACGATTCACAATGGGAAGTTGTCAGCCTGGGAGCCAATGGGACTTATGTCGAGGGCAAACGGATTACCCAGATACCCCTGGTCGATAGTCTGGTGATTCGTCTAGCGCGATCGGGGCCAAACATTCAGATTCACCTTGGCTCTTTGCCTGCTGGCGGGGGCAAGACGACGCAAAGCGATCAACCACCTCAGCCGCTTAAACCCAGATTAAGTGGTATTCCCAATGCCGATTCTGGTGACCCCACTCAGTCGGGCGATACCCCCTTTGCCAAACTGACAGCACCTGTCACCAAACAGCCAGAAGAGGCGCAGGAAAGCTCTATACCGCCATCTGGAGAGCTAACGCAGCGATCGACGGCAATGGATGTGGAGCATGAAGCCGCAGCGCCTGCCGTGACTGGAGTGAGTTGCACCCATCCACGTGCGCAGGGCAATGTATTATTCTGCCCCGATTGTGGGCAACCTTTGCAAGTCATCCAGACGATCGGCGACTACCAAGTGGTTAAAACGGTGCGCCAGGACACGATTGGGCTGACTCAACTAGTCTGGCGGAACGGTCAGAGCCTCGTGCTCAGAACTCTGAAACCTGAATGGCAGCAGCCAGAGCTTTTAGACGCATTCACCCAGCAGGCTAAGCAACTCCTGACACTTGAACATCCAGGCTTACCGCACTTTATTGATTTTTTCACCCTTGAAGGCAAACCTCATTTAGTGCGGCGGCGGATGTACGGGCAAAGCCTACAGCAACGAGTCAGCCAGTATGGGCCGTTGACATCCGCTGAGGCGATCGCGGCGATCGTGCAGGTTTGTGATACCTTAGACTATCTGCACCAGCAGTCTCCACCGCTCATTCACGAAGATCTCAAGCCCGAAAATCTCATCCAGCAACCTCCGACAGCCGCAGGGAATATCACCGTTGTGGGGTTTGCTTCCCTTGTCTCTTTTGCTGCCACGAAGCAAACGGCGACACCAGCCTATCTTGCGCCAGAACAGATTCAGGGACAAAAGGCAACCGTTGCCGATCTGTTTGCATTAGGGCCAATCCTGGTCTACCTGCTGACAGGGCAAGCGCCAAACGCCTTTTATGCCCAACGAGAGCAAGGGTTCCGCCTTTACCCAGAGTATGTGCCTGGTCTGACGACAGACTTGGTATCGATCGTCCGTCGCTTGACCAACCCACAGCCCGAAGAGCGTTACGCCACTGCTAAAGACTTAGCCGACGCGCTTTTGAGTGTGTCTATCCCTACTTAAGGGTTCTACCTCAGCACCGCTACATAGTGCATTAACACCGAGCGATCGACAACGTGAATGAGAAGCAACTGCCTTCACCATGCGTCGATTCAACGTGCAACTGTCCACCCTGGTTTTCGACCAACAGCTTGCAGAGGGATAGCCCTAAACCAGTGCCTTTAATAGTAGAGCGATCACGATGCTGCACTCGATAAAATCGCTCAAACAGATGAGGCTGATCTGCGGCTGGAATACCCAACCCGTGATCACGCACCCAAACGTTAACCCACCCCGCTTGATGCACCTCTGCACCCAACTCAACTGGCGCATCCTTTGGAGAATACTTGATTGCATTCGAGAGTAAGTTGACCAACACCTGCGAGACCTGCCAGCGATCGCCCCAAACCAGAGGCAACTCTGGACTAAAAACGCAGGTAACCTGGGTTGTCTGAAGATCTGCCAGAACCTCTCTGACAAGAGTTGACAGGCAAAGGCCCGTATGATGAGTTGCTAAAGCACCCGTTTCTAAATTGCGTAACGCCATCAGATCTTGCAACAACCGCTTGAGACGGGATACCTGCTGTTGCACGACTGTCAAAAATTCCTGCTGATGCGCGGTCTCTAACTCTGGTTCTGCTAGCAGCGAGATCGATCCTCCCAAAGCCGTTAGCGGAGTTGCCAATTGATGAGTGAGCAGTTGCATGAGCTGCGTCTGCTGAGCAATTTGTTCTTTGAGCGATTGGTTTTCTAGCAATGCCTGCATCAAAGTCCCATCTATTGAGTTAGCTGTAGGGACAGTCCGACTCAACGAAGCAGCGTAAAACTCATCGTTTGAGGGCGAAGACATAAAGCAATCAAAAAACGGGGTAGCGCCTAATGGATGAATGAGCCGCGATCGCGCAACGCACTTATACCTTAACACTATGTTACAAATGTCGCCCATGTGCTGCACAACTAGTTAATGGAACTGAGGCTATCCGTAAGGAGTCAACAGCAGAAGGGGCGATCGTGATCAGCTAGTTTCAAGCATTCTCAGGAAATTTGAAGAGTCTTCACACAGTTATCAGAATGCTGCAAAAAGGTGATTAAATAAACCCGGACATACTGAGGGACAGGCTGTAGCGCAACGAAGCGTCCTGATCGTTTTGCTTCCGCTGTGTAGGCAAAAGCATTGGGTGTCAGTCGTTTCAGCTCAGTTGATTGAGCCTTTAGGTATATCAAGATGGTCAGCTCAGTTCATAAGATTAAAAAGAAGTTGGTGAGCATCCCTGTGATGACGACGGAGCATGAGCGCATTCTAGCCGCGATTGATGTGGGTACAAATTCCATCCATATGGTCGTGGTACGGATTCAGCCTGCGCTCCCTGCTTTTACGATTATTGCGAGAGAAAAAACGACGGTGCGGCTGGGCGATCGCGCTCGACAGAACGGCAATCTCACCGATGCAGCAATGGAACGGGCGATCGATGCTCTCAAACGCTGCCAGGAAATTGCTAAAAGCTTGAACGCTGAGCAAACGATCGCCGTTGCCACCAGCGCGATGCGAGAAGCGCCCAACGGACGGGACTTTCTCCAACATATCGAAGCCGAGTTGGGGCTATGGATTAATCTGATTTCTGGACCTGAAGAAGCTCGTCGCATCTATTTAGGCGTACTGTCGGGAATGGAACTCAACAGCCAACCTCATATCATCATCGACATTGGTGGCGGTTCTACCGAACTCGTGCTAGGCGATGGGCACGAACCTCGCAGCCTGAGCAGTACAAAAATTGGCGCAGTGCGTCTGACCGTCGAGCAGATTACGACCGATCCCATCAGCCCGATCGAATTTCAGACCCTTCAAGCCTATATTCGGGGCATGTTAGAGCGTCCCGTTGATGAGCTAAAGGCCGCCCTGCAACCGGATGAAGTCCCCCGATTGGTCGGCACCTCTGGCACGATCGAAACGCTAGCCATGATTCATGCACGGGAAAAAACAGGCACAGTGCCTTCGCCTCTAAATGGCTACGAATTTAGCCTGAAAGATTTACGGGAAACAGTGGCTCGTCTTCGTCGCTTGACGATCGCGGAACGTGCCGAAATTTCTGGCATTAACGATCGCCGCGCTGAGATCATTCTAGCGGGTGCGCTCATTCTTCAAGAAGCGATGACGCTGCTAGGTATGGACGCGATCGTCATTTGTGAACGCTCCTTGCGCGAAGGCGTGATTGTTGATTGGATGCTGACCCACGGCTTGATCGAAGATCGTCTCCGCTATCAAGGCTCTGTCCGGCAGCGCAGTGTCCTCGATACGGCACACAAATACCGCGTCAAGCTAGATTACAGCGAACAGGTAGCCACCTTTGCCCTCAGCCTGTTTAATCAAACGCAGGGCATTCTGCATAACTGGGGCGAAGAAGAGCGGGAACTACTGTGGGCAGCCGCCATCCTGCATAACTGCGGACACCACGTCAGCCACTCCTCTCATCACAAGCACTCCTACTATCTCATTCGCAATAGTGATTTACTGGGCTACACCGAAACTGAAATTGAAACGATCGCCAACCTCGCTCGCTATCACCGCAAGAGTGCTCCCAAGAAAAAGCACGACAGTTACCGGAACCTCACCAGCAAGCGTCATCGCCGTGTGGTGGATCAACTGAGTGCCCTCTTGCGTCTCGCCGTTGCCCTCGATCGCCGTCAAATTGGCACCATTAAAGACATTACCTGCGAACCACATCCCGAATCCCAAACTTTTCGGCTTCTCATTCAGCCAGCCAATCCTGACGATGATTGCGCTCTGGAACTTTGGAGTCTTAACTACAAAAAAGCCAGCTTTGAAACCGAATTTGGCTTAAAGCTAGAACCTGTTTTAGATACGGTAGAAACGCTAAAGGTAACGCCTCTACCAACAAAACAACCTGTTTAAGCCCTTCTCTTCAACCAACACCAACAAACAACTCATCAAAACTCTTAGTGGGCGCATTTGGCTTCGCAACAATTTCGACAATCTTGTTACGGGCTGAGGGTGAGAACAGTGCCTCAACGCTAGTCTGCGCTACTTTCGTGCGGGGAATACTACCGTCAAACAGCGTATCGGCAGACGACATCACCACAGCATCGGTATTGTCTTCGTTCTTCAGTCCGCCAGGACGAACGATCGTATACGTCAGCCCACTCTTCTGAAGATATTCTTCCGCCTGCTTCTTCCACACCAGAATGAGGAAGAAGAGATTCAAGGGATGAAATAACCGCGAGGTGCAAAGGGACGAAACAAACACAAATTGCTCAATACCCTTTGCTTTTGCCGCATCGACAAGATTTTTGGTACCTTCATAATCAACCTTGTAGGGCGCAGTGGGGTCGAAGCCCGGTTTAGCACCCGTCGCACAAAGGACAACCGTGCTCTCTGCCAAAGCGGTTGGAAGGCTTGTTGGATCTAACACATCACCTACGACCAGTTCTGCTTCTGGCGGCAAGATTGATTGTGCCTTTGACAAATCGCGCACCATCGCCCGGACAGGAATGCCTCGTGCGACAAGTTCCCTGACAATACGTTGACCTGTTTGCCCCGTGGCCCCGGCTACCAATGCTTTCATAACTTTGCTCCTAAGCAGGAAATTAAGAACCTTAAACCAGCGATCGCAGGATTATCCTCCAAACAATCGTCTTTACCTAGACTTTATCGAATTCTTCGTGCGAACAAACCTACCGTATGGCTAGCCCTGATCTTTTGGATCGGGTTGTGGCTCAGTCGTATAGTAGTGATATGTTAATGAATGTTAAGACTGAATCTGGCGGTGACAGTACTCTTTAAGCGATAGACTTAACGCCTTTGGCGGGTGGCTCGGTTGATTAAAGTGAAGGATTCAATGCTTGTCAATCACGATGTAGATATAGCGATTTGCTCAAAAATCCGTGAAACCCCGGTGAGTTCGTGAAGAGCTAAAGAGGCAGTATAGATCTAAGCAACTAGCCATGAACGTTGAGCCGCTTTATGCAGTCCCATTCCACTGAGTCTAATCCTGTTGAGCGTCCTAAAGGTTTGCTGCACACCGCATCGGTCATTCCAGATATGAACCACTTGATGACAGACGACTCTAGCCAAGATTTGATTGAGCCAACTCAGTTCCGCAGCCACTTTGTAGACTGCATGGAAATGTCTTCGGACATGCATACCGTGGCTGAGTATCTGGATGCTCACTCTGTTTGGTTTCGGAGTTGCGCCCAGCCGATGGTGGTTGAGCCTCTTGGGGATAACGGCTACGCACTGGTCATTGGTCGCTTTGGCTCACATGGCTATCAGATTGAGCCGAAAATTGGCTTACACCTGCTGCCTCAAGATCAGGGAGTGTATCGCATTGAAACCATTCCTGTCCCTGGCTATGTCACTCCTGGCTATGACGTTGACTTCCGAGCGGCAATGGAGCTAGTCGAAATCGGTACGGGCGCACTGCCAACTAAAACAACACGAGTCGAGTGGCAGCTAGACCTAACGGTGTCGATTCAGTTTCCACGCTTTATTCATGCGCTGCCCAAAAACCTGGTGCAAAGTACGGGCGATCGTCTCCTTCGCCAAATTGTCCGCCAGGTATCCAACCGCCTCACCCGCAAAGTGCTGGAAGATTTTCACAAAACGCACGGATTACCCATTCCCAAGCCTGCCAAGCGCTGGTTCTTCCAAAAGCAAGACAGCCTGGATGAACCTTTGGACGGGTCGATCGCTGAATAGGGCGTATTGATGATAAGAGTGAGATAGGGGCGGCAGAGATTTAGTACCGAGAGCGTGCAATTCGGCAACTGCAACGCAAAGCGAAACAGTTGGGCGTTGCTCTTATTGTTAAACCTGCTCCACAATCTGTGTAAGTTTCTTCTGAAACATCTCATCAAGGCTAAGTCTCTCATTAGGCATCAAAGCAGTATGGTCGAAGACCCTATGGAAACAGAGGAAACAGAGAAGAAGCAAAAGAGTTCGATCCGACAACGTGCGGCAGAGATAAAGCCTTACAGGTGCAAGAACTTAATCAATGTTATCGAAGACCCAAGTGATATTAAGAATATCGGTACGGTGATCAGAAACGTTAACGCCTTGGGGGTGGAAAAGGTTTACGTCGTAGACCCAAGAGGAGCCTTGCCTGACGATTGGCTGGAAATGCGAGAGAGAAAATCACTTGCGAAGATCTCTGTATCGGCGATCAAATGGAGCTTTGTCAAAAGATTCGATAGCACCGAAGCCTGCCTTGAGCACTTAGAGAAAAATCGATTTGTGTCGATCGTCACATCGCCACACGTCAAGGGCATGAAAAATGTCGTTCTTGATAAAGCCGATTACACCATCTATACCAAGTTGGCTGTATGGTTTGGCAATGAGGCAAGGGGCATAAGCGATTTAGCCGTACAGCGTAGCGAGATGTGTGTGAGCATTCCTATGTTCGGTATGATCGAGAGTCTGAATTTGGGCACAACTTCGGGAATCGTTTTGTACGAAGTCACGAAACAGCGCCGTGAGTATCAGAGCAAATATAGATGGCGAAAAAAGCGAGGCAAAAAGATTGATGCCTAACAAACCGCTTTTTACCGAAACGTCTCGCCATGATTGCTAATTTGCAAAGGTTCTTTGCGTGCGATGAACACAAAAGTTAAACCTGCCTGTACAAATATTTTGTTGGTTGAACTTAATTCTCTTTTACGGTCAGTCGTTCAACGCTGAGCCGCAACACTGACAGTCCCAGAATGATGAGAAACATCACCAGCCCGATCGTGCAGGCGTAGCTCATTTCCAGGTCTTGAAAGGCTTGCTCATAAACGTAGTAGACGATCGTCTTGGAGCTATTGCGTGGGCCACCCTGGGTCATGATGTAGACTTCTTCAAACACCTTGGTGGCTGAGATGGCAGAAATGACTGCAACCAGCAAGATATAAGGCTGCATCAAGGGAACCGTAATATCCCAATGCTTCTTGATGCCGTCGGAACCGTCGATCGCCGCTGCTTCGTACAAATCGCCTGGAATGGCCTGTAAGCCTGCGAGGTAAATCACCATGTAGTAGCCCAAACCTTTCCAGATGGTGACAATCATGACGCTGAAAATCGACCAATTAGGACTGGTGAGCCAGGGAACGCCTTCTGAAATGCCTACCAGTTTTAGAAGTTGATTGAGCAAGCCGTTATCTGCATAGAGCCACTTCCACGCGATGCCCGCAACCACCATTGAAATGACGACCGGGGTGTAGTACGCGACGCGAAACCAGCGAATGCCGCGCAGCTTTTGGTTCACCAGAATTGCCATCCCCAACGGTAGCGCTACTAGAATCGGGACAACCCCAACGAGGTACAGAACCGTATTGCGGAAGGTTTCCCAAAAAACGCGATCGCCCCACAGGCGACGAAAATTCTTCAGCCCAATCCATACAGGCGGTTGCGTCAGGTCAAAGTCGTAACGCGTAAAGCTCAGATAGAATGCCTGTAGTGCCGGGTAAAACACCGTCAAGCTAAGGACAACCAGAGCAGGCAACAAAAAAAGGTAAGGCGTAAGCCGCTGTAACAACAGGCTCCGATCCTTCAGCATCCATTTGGGCATTTTGACGTGAGCGGCAAACGATAAGCAGGTCTAGCTCATCATAAAGGGAATGGGGAAGAGAGAGGAGAGGAAGCGGGGGAAGCAAGGGGAGTAGGGGGGTGAGTTTTGAGTTTTGAGTTTTGAGCTTTGAGTTACGGCTGACGGTTGATAGCTGACCGCCGCTAAACCAATGCTTTCGCTGGCTTCCAGGCTTCCAACCCTTTGAGCACGTCAGCAGCAGTTGCCGTCCAGCCGACGATGCCGCTTTGGGCACGCACCATTTCTAGGGTAGATTGTTTGAATTCTGGAAAGTAGCTTTCGGTGCAGTCTTCGACCATAACGCATTCGTAGCCACGATCGTTCGCTTCGCGCATGGTGGTTTGCACACACACTTCAGTCGTTACGCCTGTAATAAACAGGTGCGTAATATTTTTTGCTTTTAGAATTGATTCTAATTCAGTCGCATAAAAAGCACCTTTTCCAGGCTTATAAATGACCGTTTCATTGGGTAAAGGAGTCAATTCAGGAATGATGCCGTTGCCCGGTTCGCCCTTAACTAAAATGCGTCCCATTGGGCCTTCACTACCGATCGTCAACTCACCTTTGCCCCGCTTAATTTTGGAAGGAGGACAATCGGAGAGATCGGGTTGATGACATTCGATCGTATGAAAGATCGGCAGTTCTAAGGCACGAAACCCTTCAATTAATTGCTTGAGGGTAGGCACGATCGCCCGTAGCAGGCTAACATTATTTCCCAAAATATCGCCGAAGCCACCCAATTCCATAAAATCTCGTTGCATATCAATCACGATTAAGGCAACGTTACTAGTAGTGGGCAGTTCGTAATCGTAAGGTTGGGCAGAGATGGAGACCATAGGGATGAGGGATGGGGGATGAGGGATGAAAGGGGGAAAAGTAAGAAGAGATCTGGGTAATATGATAGATGAGAACGGATTTAAAGAAAAAGACTAAAGAGCTTGCACTGAGAATTATCAAACTGTATGTAGCGTTGCCCAAAACGACAGAAGCCCAAATTCTAGGCAAGCAGGTTTTACGGTCTGGGACATCGGTGGGTGCTCACTATCATGAAGCATTCCGAAGTCGATCAAATGCTGAGTTTATTAGCAAAATTGAAGGTGGGCTTCAGGAATTAGAAGAGACTATCTACTGGCTAGAGCTTTTAGTTGAAGCTGGAATTATTCAAGCTACTCAGATCAGCGGATTGATAGCAGAAGCGAACGAGCTAATTGCTATTTTTGTTGCCTGCGTCAAAAAAACGAAGGATTCTAGATCACGGAAGCAGGATGAGGTTGGAAAATGAGAAATGAAGATAACAGAGAAAGTCAGAGGGTTAAAAAGCCTATAGCTCAAGAACACACAATAACTTCATCCCTCATCCCTCATCCCTTTAGTGCCCCGCCATGCTTTGACCGATCGCGGCAAAGTCTGCATCTTCAATGTTGCTTTCGTAGGCAAAAGTGCCACCGCTGATGACGAAGATGCGATCGGAGAGCTTGAGCAACTCATCCAGATCTTCGCTGACTAGCAGCACGGCAACGCCTCGATTGCGGGCTTCAAGAATTTGACCGTGAATGTAGTCCACCATTGCAAAGTCCAGACCAAAGCACGGGTTGGCTGCAATAAGGAGTTTGATGTGGTCTTCGGACAGTTCCCGTGCCAGAACGGTGCGCTGGACGTTACCGCCAGAGAGATTGCCGACGGGCGTATCGGGCGAGGGGGTTTTGATTTTGAAGGAACTAATCAAGCCTACGGCCATTTCGCGGATGGCTTTGAAGATGAGCAGAATGCCTTTTGCCTGGGGAGGGCGATCGAAGGTTCTGAGCGCCAGGTTTTCAGCCACACTCATATGTGCGACACACGCATTACGGAGTGGCTCCTCTGGGAGTACAAACACACGGTTTTTAAACATTTCAGCGCGAGTCATTTTGTAGACTTCACCGTTGACCATCACTTCGCCTGCGGTTGCCGGACGCTGACCTGCCAGCACTTCCACCAATTCGCGTTGACCGTTGCCAGAAATGCCCGCGATGCCAACTACTTCGCCACTGTGAACTGTGAGATCCACGCCACCCACTGCTTCCAGACCATTATCTTTGTTGGCGTGAATGCCTTTAATTTGCAAGATGGGTTTGGGTTCGTCGTGGAGAGTTTTCTCAACCTTCTGGGGTTCCCGTTTTTCACCCATCATCATTTCTGCCATCGCAGAAACGGTCATGTCTTTCACCGTGCCGCTGCCCGCAAACTGCCCCTTGCGAAGGACGGTAATTTCGTCCGTAAAGGCGGTGATTTCACGAAACTTATGGCTGATCATCAACACGCTCAGCTTGCCATCCGTCACCTGCTCTCGAATTAAGCCCAGCACCTCATCGGCCTCGGCAGGCGTGAGCACCGAGGTTGGCTCATCCAGGATGAGGATTTTGCTTTGGAGATAAAGCTGCTTGAGAATTTCCAGCTTTTGCTTTTGTCCAGCGGCCAGTTGCCCAATCAGCAGATCGAGCGGCACTTTGAACGGTGCGGTCTCCATGAAGGCTGAAAGCTCTTCAAACTCCTTCTTCCAGTTGATAAGGTTGGTGTTGTCAAAGCGGGAGAGCACCAGATTTTCGGCAACCGTCATCGCTGGCACAGAGGTAAAGTGCTGGTAAACCATGCCAATCCCATAGGTATGAGCATCACGCGGGCTGGCGATCGCTCTTACCTGTCCATCAATGAGCACCTCTCCCGATGTCGGGGTATAAAAGCCCATGATGCATTTCACCAGGGTGCTTTTACCCGCACCGTTTTCCCCCAGCAAGGCATGAAAGGTGCCAGGCTTAAGCTTCATGGAAACATTTTCTAGAGCGGTGAAAGAGCCAAACCGCTTAGTCATGTTGACCACTTCAAGCTCTGGTGGTCCTGTAAGCGCATGAGCATTATTGGTTGAACTGTGGGTGAGTGGATTTGCAACTTCTGTCATGCTGCCTCCTGAGGGGACATTTAAATGAATGCGTAGAGCGATACGTTTAGAGACGTGAGCGTTGGTGGATGCGTTAGAGGATTGCGAAAGGCTAGGCTTCAGAGCGAACGAGATAAGACGGCTATTGGGGCGCGGCTCCTTTGAAGAGCATCTGCTTGGCAAGCGCGTCTAGATAGAGTGAGGCGATCGTGATCTAGGAATCCCATTTAGACAATCCCAATCTCTTAATCAATCGTCAACTTCAATTAACCACTAATTGTTCCGAGTGCACCCGGAGCACCAGAAAGCGTTTTCTTCGGTGAGCAAGTGATGATCATAATGAGCAGCGTCAACACGTATGGAGCGGCGTTGAACAAATAGCGGCCTTGCTCAATGCCAACCGATTGCAGAGCAGGGCCAACCGCCTGCGCGCCACCAAAGAAGAGTGAGGCCCACAAACACTGAATCGGGTTCCAACGAGCAAAAATAACCAGCGCGACCGCCATCAAACCCTGACCACTAGAGATGCTCTCAGACCACAGACCCGGATAGTAGAGGGATAAACAAGCGCCTCCGATGCCAGCCAGAAAGCTACCCGCAATGATGCAGAGCATTCTCACTCTGGAAATGGAAACGCCCATTGCAAGCGCCGCATCAGGACTATCGCCCACTGCGCGGATAAACAAACCCCAGCGGGTCGATTTGAAGAACCAGAACATCAGCGGCGCGATCGCCACACCGAGAATAAACAAGGGGCTAATCTTAAGGGCCGACTGTACAGCCGGAATGGAGCTCCAACCGCCCAGATCGATTGTGGGTAACGGGGGAGCCTTCGGTTGAATGAAGGGTTTTCCTAAAAAGAACGCAATGCCACTACCAAAAATAATCATGGCAATACCAACGGCAATGTCATTCACCTTTGGTTGCTGTGAAAGCCATGCGTGAATAAAGCCCAGCGCCATACCAGCGATGCCTGCGACTAAAACTCCAATCCACGGAGAGATAGCTGGCCCTACCTTTTCTTGCAGCAGGTATGACACCGCGTAGGCACTCATTGCCCCGGTCAGCAAGGTGCCTTCTAGCCCCAGGTTGATTTTGCCGCTTTTTTCGGTCAAACATTCACCCAGGCTAACGAATAGAAAGGGCGCACTTCCGCGCAGCGTTCCCGCAAAAATGCCGAGTACGACACCCCATGCACCTAACGCTTCTGTTGCCATGACAGTTCTCCAAACAAGTGTTAACGGATGAAAGGCTAAAGGATAAGAGCTAAAGGCTAAAGAGTTCTCCTTAGCCTCTATCCTTTAGCATTCAGACTTTCTTCTTTAGTAGCATTCAGACTTTCTCCCTAAACGGTTGCAGTTGCCGTCACCGAAGCAGGTGGAGTGCCTTTCAATTCAGGCTCCTTGAAGATCTTTAAGCGTCCGTAGAGCGATTCGCTATACAGAACGACGATGAAGACAATGCCCTGAAACACCAGCACAGTTGCATCAGGCATGTTAAAAGAGCGTTGGAGTGCCCCACCACTGGCAATAATGCCACCCAGCAAGACCGCCACAAGAGCCGCCGCGAGAGGATTGTAACGGGCGACAAAGGCAACCAGGATGCCTGCATAGCCGTAGCCTGCCACGATCGACGCATTCGCCTGTCCTTGTACTGCCGCAACTTCTACCATGCCTGCTAAGCCAGCACAGGAACCCGCCAGGAAGCAGATGATAATGGTGAGCTTGCCGACAGGTAGCCCCGCAATACGCGCTGCTTTGATATTGCCCCCTGCGGTGCGAGCCGCAAACCCAAAGGTGGTGTGCTGAATTAAGAAGTAGGCAATAACGCAGGCAATGATGCCGTAAATCAACCCGTAGTGAATCCGCGTCGACAAGATATTGCCGATCCTGTAAACATCTGGAATGGGAAAGCTCGACGGCTTATTGAGGGACGCCGGGTCTTTCATCGGGCCTTCAACCAGGTGGTTTAGAAGAGCGATCGCAATGTAGTTCATTAGCAAGCTACTAATGGTTTCGTTGACCGCCCGATAGTGCCGCAGCGCACCGACGATCGCAATCCACACACCACCAAATAAAATGCCGCCCAGTGCCATACCAAGCTGCACCACTAGCGGTGGCAAGCCCAAAAGACTTTGCACCTGATCCGGCGACGGAAGCAGGCTACCGTAAGACAGCAAAAGCCCAAAAATTGCTGCACCAATGCCACCCATGACCAGTGCACCCTCGTTGCCAATGATCATCAATCCCAAACGAGCTGGGAGGGCCGTACAAAGGGCCGTCAACATCAACGGTGCCGCGCGTAATAGGGTGCCCTGGAACGATCGCCAATTACCAAAGGCAGATTTGTAAATGGCTCCATAGATGTCAAATGGATTTTTACCGCAGATGGCGCAGAAGATGCCAAAGATGACCAGCGCAACAATAAGTGCCCCCAGCGGGATACAAATGGCTTCAGCGGTCGATCGCCAGTTAGAACGATTTAGTACCATGATTAGCTTGCCTTCCCAATAACGCCTTCAGCCAACCAGTTAATCTGGGTCGGTTCCGCATCCGTCACTTTGTAGCTGGTGCCAGCCGGAATTTTCACCGCACCTGTGTTGTCTTTAATCGCGCCTTTGTAAACCGCTACCGAACCGTCAACAATCTTAGCCTTGGTCGCTTCCTCGTCTTTCTTAGTAGCGTCCGATACGGCTGGACCAAAGGTTGCCAGACTGATGTAATCCTCCTTGAGGCCGCCAATCACCTGATGAGGAATACCACCATTCATTAACGTTTTACCGGCCTTGAGCAACTCAACATACTGCTTGTGAATCGTCGCCCAGTTGTACATAGTGCCTGTCAAGTAGCCTTTTGGCGCCAGTGCTGACTGGTCTGAGTGAAGACCGCTTGAAAAGATGCCGCGTTTTTCAGCCGTCTCAATCACTACTTTGGGGCTATCTACATGGACACCAACTACATCAATGCCTTGGTCTGCCAAGGAATTGGTGGCTTCCGCCTCTTTCACAGGCAACGACCAATCGCCAGTAAAGATCACCTGCACCTTAATGTCAGGCTTGACGCTGCGTGCACCCAGGATGAAGCTATTAATATTTCGTAAAACGGGGTTAATAGGTTTAGCTCCGACAAAGCCGAGTTTCCCAGTCTTACTGGTCTGAGCCGCAATGCGTCCCGCTAGATACTGACCCTCATCAATCAGCGCAAAATAGCTGCCGACGTTTTTGGGCAAGCCTTCTTTCCAGAGGGTGCCAGAGTGGAAGAACTGCACGTCTGGGTAGTCTTTGGCAACTGCCAGCACGTGTGGGTCGAAATAGCCAAACGAGGTAGGAACGACAACAGTGGCACCGTTCTGGTCAATCATGTTGCGCATGACTTCCTGAACTTCTTTGGTTTCAGGCACGCTTTCTTGCTCAACAATTTTGATGCCAGGGATGGAGGCGATCGCGGCGGCACCTTTTGCCTGTGCCTGGTTCCAGCCGTAGTCATCCTTGGGTGCGTTGTAGATAAACCCAATCACAATGGGCTTATCTGAAACAGGGCTAGCACCACCACCGCTACTTGCCTGCGTTTCAGGAGGTGCAGAAGAACAGCCCGTCCACAGCTTAGATGTTGCCCCAAACGCAGCGGTTGCCATCAGCCCCCGAATAATTTGGCGACGGGGAATATAGAGAGGTCTTCTCGTACTCACGTTTTAATTCTCCTGAGAAACTAAAGATGAAGAGGATTAATCAAAGATGGGCAGTGGGCAATGTGAAGCGAAGTGGGGAGATGAGGAAAGGCAACACCACTAAGTGATTAACGACAACTAGCGGTAGCAAGATGTCTGTCAGCCTATGAGAAAAAAAAAACTCAAAATGTGCCAGATGTGACATTTAGTCGTTTCAGCGAGGTGCGTCAGAGGTGCGTACAAAGTGAGAAGAATGTCACGAGCATGACAGAGCCTCTGGTAAAGAGCTCATAAGATAAACGGCTAAACAACGTTAGATCAAACCTCTAGATTAGGTTTCAACATCTTGTACCAGTACTTTAGCAGCCAAAATCATCTCTAAAGGTAAATCATCTTAAACGGTTTCAGACCCGTCTCTAACGTATGATTGTGGCGTCTTACATACCAAATACGAACTTTAGCTTTAGCTGAGGCTCTCACAGTAAGACAGCGATCAATCGTTTACTTTTGTAGCGTTTGCTTACCTTCTACGTATGGATGCTGATGCAGCACTCAAAATTGTTGAAAAAGCGTTGAGCGACAAGCGTTTAGGGCGATTGCAGGTGATCGTGTTTCGGCAAGCATGGGATGACTTGTCGTATCAAGAGATTGCGAAACAGTCGGGCTACGAAGTGGGCTACATCAAACAAACAGGTTCGCAACTCTGGCAGGTTCTCTCAGAAGTGGTGGGCGAACGGGTAACGAAAAATAATTTGCAGGTTGCCTTAAAGCGGTACGCCAATCGGGAGGGGATTGGGAGTCAGGAGTCGGGAGTCGGAAGGCAGGAGTTGGGAGTCGGAAGGCAGGGGACAGGAGACAGGGGACAGGGGGCAGAGGATAGGGGGCAAGAACTCAGAACTCAGAACTCAGAACTTAAAACTCAGAACTCTCCACACTCTATACCCCACCAAGACTGGGGCGAAGCCAGCGATGTTTCGGTTTTTTATGGTCGATCGGCTGAACTCACCACCCTGGAGCACTGGGTACTGGACGATCGCTGTCGCCTGATTGGCCTTTTTGGCATGGGTGGCATTGGCAAGACGGCGCTCTCGGTTCGGCTGGCAAAACACATTCAAGACCATTTTCAATACGTCATCTGGCGATCGCTCCGCAATGCCCCACCCATTCACACGCTGCTGCATGATTTGATTCACTTCGTTGCCAATCAGCAGGCGCAGGCACTTTTGTCAGACATGGACACGCTAGACAAGCAGATCTTGCGGTTGCTGCACTATCTACGCGCTCACCGCTGTTTGCTGATTTTGGATAACGCCGAAACTGTGATGCAACCGGGCGATCGTGACGGGGGCTACCTACCAGGCTACGAGGGGTATGGTCAGCTCTTGCGGTGCCTCAGCGAAACCCCACACCAAAGTTGCTTGCTCATGACCAGTCGTGAAAAGCCCAAAGGGCTTGCGCCCAGAGAGGGCGACAACTTGCCTGTGCGATCACTCCAATTGACGGGCATACCAGCCGCGATCGGACGGGAAATCTTGAGCATCAAAGGCACCTTCTCTGGTTCGGCAGCAGAATGGCAACAGCTCGTTGACCACTATGCTGGCAATCCTCTCGCGCTGAAAATTGTCGCTACAGCGATCGCTGATTTCTTTGACGGCAGCCTGACGCAGTTTTTAGACTTTTCCCAGCAAGGTAGCTCGGTCTTTGGGGACATTCGGGACTTGCTGGCACGCCAAATGGGTCGCCTATCTGATCTCGAACAACAGGTCATGTTCTGGCTGGCAATCAACCGCGAACCGCTTCGCTTTGCAGAGTTGCAGACCGACTGTTTGCCACCTGTAACCCCTACCCAACTGCTCGAAACCCTCACAGCTCTAGAACGACGCTCTCTCATTGAAAAAAACGGCACTCTTTTCACGCTGCAACCCGTCGTGATGGAGTATATGACCGAGCGGTTGATTGAGGATGTGTGTGGAGAAATTAGGGGAGTGGGGAGTGGGGAATGGCGAGTAGGGGAGGAGAAGGCAGAGGGCAGGGGAGAGGGGACGGGGAACAGGGGGCAGGGGGCAGAACTCAGAACTCAGAACTCTCTAGCAACGCGGCGCGAAGCGCTACTCAAAACTCAAAACTTAAAACTCAAAACTCAAAACTCAAAACTGCCTTCTACTCCTTTAATGCGATCGCACGCACTCATCAAAGCGCAGGCAAAAGATTATGTGCGTGAGGCGCAAATACGCTTGCTGCTGTTGCCAATTGTCGATCGCCTGTTGCACAGTGGCAGTCGAGCGGATGTTGATCGTGACCTGATGCAGCTTCTCAGTGCTCTACGTGGGCAGGCACCCCACACGATCGGATATGTGGGTGGCAATGTGATCAATTTGCTCTGTCAGCTTCAAGTCGATCGAGCTGATGACGAGCTGGCGCTGAGTGGTAGTGGGATGAGCGATCCAGGGTTGGGCAACCGCACTGTAGCTGTGTTGCGCGATCGTGACTTTTCTCACCTCACCCTCTGGCAAGCCTACCTCCAGAAAGTACACCTGCATGGAACCGATTTTTCTTACTCTGATCTCAGCAAATCGGTCTTTACCGAAACGTTTAGCCAAATTCTGGCAGTTGCCTTTAGCCCGGACGGCAAATTGCTGGCAGCAAGCGATATTAGCTACGAGGTGCACATCTGGCAGGTATCTGATAGCAAGAAGTTGCTTACCTGCAAGGCTAAGGATGGCTGGGCCTGGTCGGTTGCCTTTAGCCCCGATAAACGGCTGCTTGCCAGTAGCGCTAATGGCACCATTCACCTGTGGGATTTGCACACAGGCGATTGTGTACAAACGCTCCAGGGCTATACCAGTCGTGTGTTCTCGCTGGCCTTTGACCCCACTGGTACGTACCTCGCCAGCGGCAACGAAGATCCCCAAGTGAGAATCTGGAACGTTGCCACAGGCGCACTCACCGCAGTCTTGACGGGTCATACCGATGAAGTGCATTCTGTCGCATTTAGCCCGGATGGACGGCTGCTAGCCAGCGGAAGTTACGATCGCACCATCAAGTTATGGGACATGTCAAATTTGGCGCAGGAGTCAGAAGTTAGAAGCCACGAGCCAGAAGTCAAAACTCAAAACTCAAAACTCAAAACTCAAAACTTCCCCCCTCACTCCTCACTCCTCACCCTTACCGATCACGCTGATTGGGTCTGGTCGATCGCCTTTAGTCCCGATGGCAGAACGCTGGCTAGTAGCAGCAGCGATCGCACCATCAAGCTGTGGAATATGGAAACTCAGCAGTGCTACAAAACCTTGGTGGGGCATGCGGAAGCGGTGCGATCGATTGCCTTTGCGACATCTCCAGGCAGTGGGTTGCACGGTGCGTGTCTCGTCAGTGGCAGTGATGACCACACGGTTCGGTTGTGGAACGACAGTGGCGATTGCCTGCGGGTGCTGCAAGGTCATACCAGTTGGATTTCTGCTGTTGCCTTCAGTCCGGCTGGAAGCCTGCTAGCCAGCGGTAGTGAGGATCAGTCTGTCCGCTTGTGGGATGCCCGCACGAATCAATGCTTACGCTTACTGCAAGGCTACAACAGCGGTGTCTGGTCGATCGCCTTCAGCCCCAATGGGCAAACCCTGGTCAGCGGCGGACAAGACCGCACCATCCGCCTGTGGCAACTTTCGCAAGACAAGCGATCGATCGATCGTCACCCCACCCCGCCCCCTGCACCCGATACCCTCACCGGGCACACTAGCTGGGTTTGGTCAGTTGCCTTCAGCCCCGATGGCCGCATGATCGCCAGCGGCAGCGAAGATGGTACTGTACGCCTGTGGAAGGTCACGGCCTACGAAAGGCAGAAGACACTCCCCACCCCACCCCCCACTCCCCACTCCCTCACCCTCACCGGACACACCCACGCCGTTTGGTCAGTTGCTTTTAGCTCAGATAGTCAACTGCTAGCCAGCGGTAGCCTGGATGGGACGATTCGCCTTTGGGAGCGATCGGGCGATGAGTCCCCATATGTGTCTAAGCAATGTTTGTATGGACACGAAAGCGGCGTTTGTGCGGTTGCCTTTACGCCTCAATCACCTTTTGCAGGACGACGGCACCTCCTCGCCAGCGGCAGCCAGGATCAAACCATTCGATTCTGGTCGATCGTCACCCCAACTGCGCCGCTACATGCCCCCAACAGTCCGCCATCCATGAATGTGCAACCTTTAAATACGTTGCATGGTCACATGAGTTGGATTCGCTGTATTGCCTTCAATCCCGATGGCACGCTACTGGCGAGTGGTGGGTCAGATGGCATTGTGATTGTATGGGACGTGCAAACGGGCGATCGGCTACATACGTTTCAAGCGCATTCCAGCCTGGTGCTGACTGTTACTTTTAACCCTGAGGGCACCATATTAGCCAGTAGCGGGGGGGATGGCATCATTAAACTGTGGGATATTGCAGAAGTCAGAAGTCAGAAGTCAGAAGTCAGAAGTCAGAAGTCAGGAGCTATTCAATCCAATGCTCTCCCCTCTTCCCTTGCCTCCCTCCCCCTGCTGCAAACTCTACACGGGCATCAAAATTGGGTTCGCTTTCTGGACTACAGCCCCGATGGCACATTACTGGCAAGCTGTAGTCAGGATGGCACCGTTAAGCTCTGGAGTCAGACTGTGGATGGCTTTGAACCATCATGCCTTGAAACATTAAGGGTGCAACGACCGTATGAGGGGGCAGAAATTACAGGGGTAACCGGACTCACGACCGCTCAAAAGAACACTCTGAAGTTACTTGGCGCGATCGAGCATCCGACAGACTGCGCCTCACCACCCACCTAGCCAGTATCATGCGCCTGATCATGTAAGCTTTAACCCAGGCATTGTTGCACCTCAGATGCCGACTAATGATGCATATGAACCGAAAACTTTTTTCCACTATTATCGCGGTTGTGCTATGCCTGACGACGTTTGTGTTTGTCATTAACACCAGCCGTAGCCAGTTGACCGTTGCTCAAAGTGTCGATACACTGCGACAGCCAAACACGCCTTTAGCGAAGCCAGACCCGGCCTCTACCACTTGTGCCTTACAGCCCGATCGCGGCAGCGTCCAAGCACGTACTCAGGCGATGTTAAAGCGCCGTGCCCAGTTGCTTGCCAGCGGTTCTTTTGACCGTTCGCGCTTCCGGCAAGAACCTAAGCTCGCGTTACCAACGGGCGATAAGGCAACGCCAGGAACCACATCACCAGCGTTCGGTGATGTACCAAGGGAGCAGATCGCGTTTGTCGATCCCACAAACTACGGCGATCGCTTTCTCAATGACATCAACGGCAAACCTGCCAACTTAGAACCGCTGATTGTGCTGCACGAAACTGTTGGGTCTGCCAGCAGCGCGATCGGCATGTTTCAAACCTTTCATCGCAGTGATGACGATCAGGTCAGCTATCACACGCTGGTGAAACGAGATGGCACACTGGTCTATTTAGTACCGCCGGACAAACGCGCGTTTGGGGCAGGCAATTCTGTCTTTGTGGGTGCTAATGGTGATGAAACAGTGAAAACCCATCCCACGTTTCCAGGATCGGTAAACAATTTTGCCTACCACATTTCGCTAGAAACACCTTACGACGGCAATCACAACGGCTATACCCACAGCGGCTACACCCAAGCTCAATACAAATCCCTTGCGTGGCTGGTGGCAAAAACAGGCGTTGCCGATGAGCGCATTACAACGCACAAAGCCGTCGATCGCTCCCGATCGCGCATCGACCCCCGCAGCTTCAGCAACCCAACGTTCTTTTCACTCCTCAGAGCGCAGCCCAAAACTGCTGAGATTGCCATTCGCTGTACCAATCCTTTCCAGGCATCGGCTCAACCACAGTGACGCAGCGCTTGCAAAAATGCTTTAATAGCTTGTGGCTGCTCTTGCGGACGAACGTACTGTGCGAATAAAGGCAAATCTAAATCTGGAAAAAATTGGCTCCTGACGATTTCTTGATAGCTGTCTCCACGAAGGTCATAAAGCGTGAGTTGATTACTTTGCCAGATGAGCACCTCTGGAACTTCTAGCCCTTTATAAACCGCGAGTTTATCAACTCCCCCACTGGTCAAATCAACCCCGATCGCAAGATCAGGTAACGCTTTCAACGTATGGACGCAGTAGCACTCATCAGGCTCCAAGCCTCGTGCTTTGGCTTCACGTCGAAAAGTGGTTGAGCCATAGCCATGTAGGGGAATATCAACTTCTTCGGCATATCGTTCTAACAGTCTTGCCATGATCTTTTTAATCATTTCATGCTCTGGAGAAGGCATAAAGATTTCTAGCGTTCCCTCCAGATAAATGAGTCGCAAGCCTGGATAGTCCCCCAACGTTGCTAGCAGACTTTCATACTGTTGCCACGTCACGCTAGGCAAAACAATCCGCTGTTCTTCGCTAGAAGCCGATGGGTAAAGCAGAGTGGTCATTGTAGTGAGATGACAAGGCCAATGGTTGGGCTAATTGTAGCGAATCCATCTGCGTTGATCCTAGTTAGGGGCGTGTGCGTTTGTGAGCTAGTAGAACGTCAACTTTGAGTTGAGAGGTCGATGAGTCGATGTGCTGGCTTACTGATCAACGCATCCACCCTTTCACACTCTACCCATTCACTCCTAGCCCATCCACTCCTAACCCATCCTTTCAACCTTGACAGACCACTAGGTTCGCTGCGCGATCGCCACCACTCTGTCTAAAACCGTTGCCTTGTACTGCTCGTCTGAATATTGATCGAGATGCTGGAAGAGCGCGACGGGTGGCACAACGCGACAGCTAAAAAACTCGATCGCGGCCTTACCATCAGGAAACAGCAGCACTTTGGGTGAGAGATCTTTAGGCGTTTCAACCTTCCACTGCCATTGCACCTGAGCCGGTAACGCTTCAATCAACCGATGGTGCGACCAGCTACAGGCTTTACCAAGTCGTCCAAATTCCCCTAACTCTCGCCGCAAAAGAGACGCAATGATAAAGGAAGCCGGAGAACGATCGCCCTCGATCGCCTCTATGGCATTGGGTAAAGCGCCCTCTGGTTGGGGTGGCCGGGTACGATCGCCACTGGCAGCAAGCGCATTCTCCAGTTGAGCCGTGGTGCTGAGCACTTCTGGTACCGCCCAAATGGCACCAATCCCTTCATCTGTCTGTCGATGCAGATAAGCAACCAACCGCATGTCTTGCTTGAGTTTGAGTCCAGGAAGTTTCGTTAACACCGCACCTGGATTGGCCGCGCTAATAAACCATTCCCCACGCGTATTAGGAGCATGCGTTGCTTCTTCAAGCGAACCACCAAAATTAAAGAGATCGCTCAGATCACTCAGCGAATCGGGTTCTGGAACCTCTGTTTCAGCAGTAAACGAAACCCACGATCGGGGATGGTTTTCAGATTCAGGCAACGCAAAGCCATGCTGTATGTGCTGCCGAATTTTTTGTAGGACTTCAAGCTGAATTTTTTGCACAGGCATAGCGTATGGTGCGTCTCAAGGCTGAATTGAGCAAGCAGCCAAGCATGAGCCCAGCCTGCTTTAATGCCTAGTGTGCCCAACAACAACGGGATCATCGATAAGTTCTGAGTTTTGAGTTGGAAGAGAGAGGCGTGAGGCGTAAGAGGTTTGAGTTTTCCCACTCCTTACGCCCACTGCCTCCCTGCCCCCTTGCCTCCTCTGGCTCCCCTGCCCTCTGCCTTCTACTCCATTCACTTCACCTGAAACGGTGTATATCTACCGCCCAACCCCTCAACGATCGTTTTGGTATTGGCAAGCAAAAGCTTTTCGTAGCTATCACCGTCACTGCCCTTTTCGCCCAACCCATCCGCAAACAGGGCGCGATCGGCAATTTTGACACGGGCTTCTTTTGCCACCGCTTCAAGCAGTTGTGGGTTAATCGTCGTTTCAGCAAAAATGGTTGGCACCCTGGCTCGCGTAATCTCTTGAACCAGCACCTTTACCCGTGTAGGGGTGGCTTTTTCTTCAGTGCTCAAACCTTGCAAGGCACCAACAACAGGAATACCATACGCCTTGGAGTAATACCCGAAGGCGTCGTGGGTTGTCACCAGTTTGCGCTGCTGAGACGGTATGGTGGCAATTGCAGCTTTGATCCAGGCGTGGATTTGAGTCAGCTCGTTCGTCACTTTCTGAGTATTGGCAGCGTAGAGCGTGGCTTGCTGTGGCTGTAGTTGCGACAGGTTTTTGTTGATCACGGCTGCTAGTTGAGCACCATTGGCAGCATTGTGAAACACATGGGGATCAGGCTCTATTTGGCCGTCTTCTTCAAACGATTGAGGCGTGGGCACCGCGACTTCATCCACCGCAATTTTGGCCGCAGGATTAGTGTTTGCTTTGATCAGACGAATGATTTCAGGCTCAAAGTTGTAGCCACCGTAGAGAATGAGCTTTGCCCGTTCGATCGCTTTGAGGTCATCTGGCTTCGGCCTGTACTCATGAGGGTCAGAGCCAGCGTCAATCAGGCACTTGAGGTCTATGGTATCAGCCGCAATCTGTTGCGTCAGATCACACAAAACGGTATTGGTAGCCACAACGAGCGGACGATCGCTCTGTGCCGCTGGACTCACTGATTGAGTGGTCGGTTTCGAGGCACATCCACTTAACCCAAGCAGTAGCGACACTGTCGCCACCCCAACGACGTAATTCCGTTGACTCAACCATTGATCCAACATCGGTTTACACAGCATAAAGCTTCCTGTATATTTGTGATAATGATTCTCATTCCAATTAAGTCGTTATGCTACAGGTTCAGCACCTTAGTGTCAATTACCGTCATTTGCAGGCGCTGGAGAATATTGGCTTCGACTTGCCTGATGGCTCGCTGGTGGGGTTAATTGGCCCTAATGGTGCAGGTAAAAGCACGCTGATTAAAGCGCTAGTGGGTCTGCTGCCAGTCACGCAAGGGCAGGTGTTGTATCAAGGCGAACTGCTAAAACGGCAGCGTCAGCGAGTGGCCTATGTTCCCCAGCGATCGCAGATCGATTGGGATTACCCCATCACAGTTTGGGGCGTTGTCATGATGGCGCGAACTACCCATGCGGGTTGGCTGCGATCGTACAGTCGCCAATCCCAAGAAGTTGTCAAAGCGGCTTTGGAGCAAGTAGAGTTACTGCCTTTACGCGATCGTCCCATTGGAGCACTTTCGGGCGGGCAGCAGCAGCGGGTGTTTTTGGCGAGAGCGATCGCTCAACAAGCCGATCTGCTTCTGCTAGATGAACCTCTCGCTGCCGTAGACAAAAAAACCGAAGCGCTCATTTTTCAGATTTACGATGAATTGAAAGCCCAAGGCAAAACCCTCTTAATCAGTTGCCACGAATGGGGTGGTATCTTAGATCGCTACGACCAGTTGTTGCTGCTTAACCAACGTCTGATCGCCCACGGTGCCCCTAAAGAGGTCATGACCCAGCAAAACATCCAAACCGCCTACGGCATTCCCCCACAGCTACCGCACTTTCATGACTCATTAGAAAGTAACTTCTTTTGTTGATGGCAGATGGCAGAAGGTAGAAGGTAAAAGAAGGTAGAGGCTAGAGAAGTTGTTGGTTGTCAGTTGTTAGTTTTTAGAAGAACGCTGACCGCTGATAGCAAAAGGCAAAAGGCGGAAGGCTAGAATCGGAACTCAGAACTCAAAACTTAAAACTCTCCTTCCCCCTCCCCTCATGCTCGACTGGTTACTTGAGCCACTTAGCTCTGAATTTATGCGAAACGCACTGTCAGTCGGTATGCTAATCGGGATTTTATGCCCTGTGATTGGTACCTACTTAATTGTGCAGCGGATGTCGTTGCTGGGAGACGTGATGGCCCACTCGGTCTTGCCGGGGCTGGCGATCGCCTTCTTTTTGCGGATTAATATTTTGATTGGTGCCTTTGTTTCGGGCATTGTTAGTGCCTTTGTCATTGCCTGGATACGATCGCAAACGCGCATTAAAGTGGATGCGGCAATGGCGATCGTGTTTAGCAGCTTTTTTGCGCTGGGAATTTTACTCATTACACTGTTACGGAACAAGCTCGATCTAGATGGCTTTTTGTTTGGCGATATTCTGGGCGTAACACAGCAAGATGTTGTGCGAACTGCGTTAATTACCATTACAGTGTTGTTGCTTGTACGGCTTTTTTATAAAGAACTGCTGTTTTACACCTTCGATCGGTTGGGCGCACAGGCGATCGGCCTGCCTGTAGAACGCCTTTACCTTGGCCTTATGGCAGCTGTAACGCTGACGATTATCGCCAGTATGCAAACCGTCGGCGTGGTGCTAGTGGTAGCCATGTTAGTATGTCCAGGGACGGCGGCTTACTTGCTGGTAAAGGACCTCCACCACATGATGGGAGTCGGTGCTCTGATGGGTGTGCTTGCCAATGTTGGTGGCATGTATGCCAGTTATTATTTAAATGTGCCGTCAGGCCCCTGCATTGTGTTGCTCAGTTTTGGTCTATTGGTGCTGACGCTTTTGTTTAGCCCTTCCCAAGGTTTATTAACCCGCGATCGAGACCGTAACCAACGCTCAGAGCAGAAGCACTGACTGATGCAGCATCATTCGATCTTTAAAGGTAATCAGCGGTAAAAAGGCACAAGCACAAGCCAGAACTCAAAACTTTTGTGCTGAGGTCGATCGCCCATAACTGAGTTGTTCAGAGACAAGCTGAAGGCGTTTTCAAGTGCCTTTCAAGCAGCCCCGAAACAGATTAAGACTAAAATGTACCACACGGTATACAGCCACAATGTTTGCAAATATTCTGTAATGAGATTGGGCATCCTAGAGAGTAGTTCGTTAATCTAATGAGGTGCGTTTACCCTCTTACGTTAGTAGTATTGATGGCAGCGTGAAGCAGCTTTTGTTGTCAAACAACTGAACAGCAAAAGTGCAATAGAACGTAGCCAGATTTTTCTCCGGCAAAGGTCAAGTACCTGACGGCTTGTTTATTCAACTCAGCGATCGAGTCGCCGTGCAATGCGTGTGCTGGAGTACTTGAATCGCAATGTCTTAAGAAATTTGCTTAACGAAGGGCTGCACACCACTACCGCTGTTATGCTCATGCACGCTTGAAGCAACCGGATGAGCGCTTGAGGGCTCACAACTGTAAAACAGAAGGCAATAATGCTGGAACTGCTCCAAAACCTGCTTGCGCCCGATCGGTATATGCCGCATGGGCAATGCTATCTTTGGCAAACACCGCTGATTGGGCTACATGTTGTGAGCGATGCGCTGATTGCGATCGCCTACTTCTCGATCCCAGCCATGCTCATCTACTTCATCCGCAAGCGCAAAGATATTCCCTTCTCTCATATCTTTGTCATGTTTGGGGCGTTCATCGTACTGTGCGGTACCGGGCATTTGTTGGATATCTGGACGTTGTGGTATCCCGCTTATTGGCTATCAGGTGGGGTACGTGCGCTGACGGCTCTGGTTTCTTGCTATACAGCACTGCAACTTGTGAACTTGTTGCCGCAGTTTCTCGCGCTCAAAACACCAGACGAACTCGAAACCATTAATCAGCAGTTGCAGCAAGAAATTGTCGAACGACGACGGGCAGAAGATGCCCTGCAAAACATTGTGGCTGGCACCGCCTCCGTCACGGGCAGCGATTTTTTTCCAGCGCTAGTGCAGCATCTAGCGATCGGGCTGCATCTACACTACGCCATCGTGTCAGAAATCTTGATCGATCGTCCTGGTGAAATTACAACGCTGGCGTTTTGGGCCAACGAGGCTTTAGTTCCAAATCTGACGATCGTGCTTGCAGGTAACCCTTGCCAGGTGGTGATTCAAGAAGGTCAGTTGCGTCATTACCCAGATGCCTTGCAGGAGCGCTTTCCTAACTCTGCCGTTGCCAAAGAGCTGCAAGCGGAAAGCTACTTGGGGGTGCCTTTAGTCAATGCGGCAGGGCTTGTCATTGGACATTTATGTCTGATGCATACGCAGCCACTTCCGCTAGACGAAAACCAACACGCAATTATCCGGGTGTTTGCAGCCCGTGCCGCAGCCGAGCTTGAGCGGCAGTGGGCCGAGCAAGGTCGCAGGCGAGCCTATGAAGCGCTGGAATTTCGGGTAGACGAGCGGACGGCTGAATTGCTTACCATTAACACCACCCTCGAAACAGAAATTCAAGAACGCATTGCAGCAGAAGTCGAATTGCAGCGGATGGCAGAGCGTGAGCGTGCAACCACGCGGGTCATTCTACGGATGCGGCAGAGCTTAGACCTGGATGACATCTTTAACACCACGACGGTGGAACTACGGCAGGCCATTCGCTGCGATCGCGCCCTCATCTATCGCTTTAACCCGGATTGGAGCGGCCATGTGGTCTCTGAGTCGGTTTCGCCAACCTGGACTGCGATCGTGCCCTCTCGCTATGACGATCCAGCGCTCATCAAAGTTGCGGTCGATCGGCCAGATTGCATCATCAAGCGGCTTGATGGCAAGGAAATCGTCATTCAAGACACCTACCTGCAAGCCAATGAAGGCAGGCCTTATCACACAGGAAACAATCATTGCTGTGTACCTGACATCTATACCGCAGGGTTTGATGACTGCTATATCGAACTGCTCGAAGCACTGCAAGCACGGGCTTATGTCATCGTTCCCATTTTTTGCGGCAGTCAACTGTGGGGCTTGCTAGCCGCCTACCAGAACGACGCACCACGACAATGGCAGGAGGCTGAAATTCGGGTGGTCTCTCAAATCAGTGGGCAGCTCGGAGTGGCTGTACAACAAGCCGAATTGTTTGCCCAAACCCAACAGCAAGCCGCCGCTTTGCAAGAAGCCAAAGAGCTTGCAGATGCCGCCAACCGTGCTAAGAGTGAGTTCCTGGCTAATATGAGCCATGAGTTGCGCACCCCCTTAAATGCAGTGCTGGGCTTTACTCAACTCATGTCATGCGATGGGTCATTAACGCCGTCCCACCACGAATATCTTGATATCATCAACCGCAGCGGTGAGCACCTGCTCAAGCTGATTAACGATGTGTTGGAGATGTCCAAAATTGAGGCCGGACAAATTGCCTTGGATGTCGATCACTTTGATCTTCACAATTTGCTGCACAACATCGAAGAAATGCTGCACCTGCGCGCCAAGGCGAAAAACTTGCAGTTCTTCATTGTGTGTGCACAAGACGTACCCCAATTTGTCATCGCCGACGAAAGCAAGCTTCAACAGATTCTGATTAACCTCTTAGGCAATGCCATCAAATTTACGCAACGCGGTGGCGTGACGCTAAGGGTCTCTCAGAGTGCTATGCTTCCGCCGACAGACAACCCACGACTACTCAATGAATCACAGACTGCGCTGCCGATCAAACTGCACTTTGCGGTAGAAGATACGGGCGTGGGCATGTCACTAGAAGAGCGCCAAAATCTCTTTAAACCGTTTGAACAAACCCGTAGTGGCTTAGCCGCTTCAGAAGGAACCGGGTTGGGGCTTGCCATCAGCCAAAAATTTGTACAACTCATGGATGGCAATATCACCGTCACGAGCCAGCGCGATCGTGGCAGTATCTTTTCCTTTGCCGTTCCCGTTCGTTATACAACCTCGATCAACGCTCCTACCCTACGTCCCATTACTCAAACTGTGATTGGATTAGCCCCCAACCAACCCACATATCGGATTTTGATTGCCGAAGACAATGCCACCAACCGCTATTTACTTTCACAAATGCTGCGGATCCCAGGGTTTGCATTGAAGGAAGTGGACAATGGGCTAGAGGCGATCGCGGTCTGCAAGCAATGGCAACCACACTTGATTTTGATGGATATGCGTATGCCTGTCATGGACGGTGTTGAAGCCACCCGGCAAATTAAAGCTAACGCCGAGACACAAGACACGATCGTGATCGCGCTCACCGCGAGTGCCTTTGAAGAGCAGCGGCAAGCCTTTCTCGCCGTTGGGTGTAACGACTTTCTCAGCAAACCCTTTCAACGACTATCCCTCTTTACCAAAATTAGCCAGCATTTGAACGTGCGCTATCTCTATGAAACCGCTGGCTCTATCCAAACCCCTCAGCCTGCTCCTCACGATCAAGCCTCCCTACAGTTGTCTGACCGTGATCTAAAAACCAGCTTAGCCAGGCAACCCGAAGCCTGGAGGGCACAACTCTACCGTGCCGCCTTAGAAGGCAGCGACACCCGCGTCTTTGATCTGCTAGAACGCATTCCAGTAGCACAAGCGTCCCTAAAAGAGGTCATTAGCGTGCTAGCTGAAGGCTTTCAGTTTGACCAAATTCTCATTCTGCTCTCCAGTCCAGAAACCGCCACGATCGAGGACGATCGCGCTTGATCAGCATGATCTTACGGTTCGCCAAAAGGCAGGCCCAATTCGGTAGCATTTGCTAGTAAGAGAGCCGTTTAGGGCACTATAACGATTAAAGATACGCTTAAACCTGGATAGAAATGCCAAGCAGAAGGAGGCTCAGGGATGTCTATTGAAAGTGCAAATCGGTTTCTAGAAGCGGTTGCTTACGATGAAACATTGCGCGATCGCTTTGAAGGGGTTACAAATCCAGATGATTTCTTGAAAATCACAGAGCAACTGGGCTATAGCTTTACAACAGACGAACTGATGGCGATTGCCAAAGAACAAAGCCAGGGCGTGATAGTCAGACGCAGTACAGGCGTGTGGAAATGGCTGCGCAACGTTAGCTGGGTCTAGCGGATAGAGACGGTTCTGGCAAGAAGCTTGTAGAGAGAATAAAGACTACAAGGAGACTAGATGAGGCACCTGTGCAACCCTCGTGGTTCATGTAGGATAAATGGTTTCACAGGGTACGGCAGTTGCCAAGAAAGGCACGACATTATCTAGCCTCAGCCCATGATCTTAGGGGCGAACGGCTGTGCCCCCCTACTTTGGTAGCAACCATTCTTTAAAGCCTGTGAGCCACCGATCGCGTTTTCAGTGCTGATAGGGCAGACTGTGGTTGCACCGCTCGTTTTGGATGCTTGCCCATGCGCTGCCGCATTGATTGGAAAGTCCGCGTTGCTCTCTTCGTTTTAACGCTGATTCTCTCTGTAGGGTTTGCTCCTACCAGCGGCAGCGTGCTGCGATCGTCCGCCGTTGCCCAAGTTCCCAATATCCGTTTATCTGACACACCTAAAGCCGAAGCAGACAAGCTCTTGCAGCAAGGCATTGCTGAGTTTGATGCGGGTCACTATGAAGCGGCAGCTACGCTCTATCAGCAAGCACTGGCACTGTATCAAGCCATTCCTGATCAAACGGGTATTGGGGGTGCGCTCACAGAATTGGGGCTGACCTACGCCACCCTGGGGGACTACGATCGCGCCGTTGATTCTTACCAAAAGAGCTTAGCGATCGCGCGAGCCATCCCAGACCAAAACCTGGAAGCCACCACGCTGAATAGTCTGGGCTTTGTTTACGAAGACCGGGGAGATTACCCGCAAGCGCTGACGCTGTATGAGCAAAGTTTGACGATCGCGCGGGCACTCAAGAACCGCTTTCTGGAAGGTCGGGTGTTGGGCAATGTGGGCAACGCCTATGCTGGATTGTCCGACTACGCTAAAGCCGTGGAGGTGTACCAACAGCGGCTCACCATTGCGCGGGAACTCAACGACAAACAGGGCTTAGGCGCAGCACTCGGCAACTTGGGCAGCACCTATAAATCGTTGGGGGAATTTGCCCAGGCAATGGAGCATTACCAGCAAAGCCTGACGATCGCCCGCGCTTTGAACGATCGCATGGGCGAAGGCATTGGGTTGAGCAAACTAGGGAGCATTGCCTTTGCTGAAGGCGACTACCCCAGGGCGATCGACGACTATCAGCAAAGTCTCAAACTGGCTCAAGACACCAAATTTCTGTATGGGCAGGGGACGGTGCTAGAGCAGTTGGGCAATGTGTATCAGGCACAGCAGGACTACCGCAAGGCGATTGCGCTTTATGAGCAAAGTTTGACGATCGCTCAACAAATTAAAAACTACGGTATGGTACGACGGTTGCTCAAGAGAGAGGGCGAAATCTACCGCGATCAAGGCAAGACAGCTCAGGCTCTAGCGCTCTATCAGCAAAATTTGACGTTGGCGCAACAGGTGAAAGACCCTGCTGGAGCAGCCGCTTCCTGGGAAGATTTAGCTACGTTTTATTACCAGACCAGCCAGTTTCCCAAAGCCAACGAAGCTGCTCAGCAGAGCCTGACGATCGCCCGTAAACACAAAAACCGACGACGAGAAGGCGCGGCACTACGGATGCTGGGCACCATTTCGTTTGCAGAGGGCAATTATGACCTGGCAATCGCCACCCTCCAGCAAAGCCTGGCACTTGCTAGAGCCAACACCGATGCGATCGAAGAGGGCGGCGTACTCAACAATCTAGGCGTGGTGTATCGCGAGATGGGCGCTTACGACAAAGCCCTTGAAAGCGCCGAACAAAGTTTTACGATCGCCCGCGCTCGTAAAAATCGTACCCTGGAGCAAGCAGCTCTCAGCAGCCTTGGTTCTGCCTATGCCAGTCTGGGCGTTTATGGCAAGGCAATCAAAATTCATGAGCAAAGTCTTGCGTTGGCAAAGCAGGTGGGCGATCGCACGCGTGAACACGTCTCGTTGGGCAACCTCGGCATTGCGTATCTTGCCGTCAACAACCCGCGCAAAGGCGAGGCATACATCCAGGCAAAACTCAAAATCACGCGAGAAATTGCCGATCGAGTGGGCGAAAGCGGAGCCTTAAGCAATCTCGGTCTCGTTTACGACGATCAGAGCGACTATCTCAAAGCCATTGCAGCCTACCAGCAGTCCCTTGCCATCTCACAAGCCATCGGCAATCGGTTGGGTGAATCGATCACGCTGGGCAATTTGGGCTTGATTTACGATACGCTGGGCGACCATCCTAAAGCCATCACCTACCAGCAAAAGCGCTTAACGCTAACACGATCGCTCAAAGACCGACAGGGCGAAGCACAAGCATTGCTCAACCTGGGCAAGATCTATGCCGCACAACGGCAACTGAAGCCCGCGATCGCCGCCTATAACCAAAGCCTGACCATTGCCAGAGCCATTCACGATCGACGAGATGAAGGCTTAGCGCTGAACAATCTTGGTAGCGTTTGGTTTGAAGCAGGCAATCTACCAGTTGCCGAGCAGCACTTGCGCCAAAGCATTGATGTGTGGGAATCGCTTCGGGCAGGTTTGGGCAGCGATGATGCCAGTAAGGTCTCGTTGTTTGACGTGCAAGCCCTCACCTATCGCACCCTGCAAAAAGTTTTGATTGCCCAACAGCAACCCGAAGCCGCGCTTGAAATTGCTGAACGCGGTCGTGCCCGTGCCTTTGTAGAACTGCTAGCCGCACGAGTGGCAGACCAACACACCAATCCGGCAAACGATCGTCCTGGGCAAAATCCTTCAAACACGAATGAAGCGCTTTTACCAGAAAAGCTCAACGATGCGGTGCGATCGCCCACCGTGCCACAAATTAAACAAATTGCCCAGCAGCAAAACGCCACCCTGGTTGAGTATTCCCTCCTTTACGACCATGTGAAGGTGAATGGTCAAGACACCGCTCAAGAATCTCAACTGCTTATTTGGGTCGTGCAGCCTACAGGCAAAATTACGCTCCGTCAGGTTGACCTGCGTTCGTTATGGTCACAAAAGACGGAGTTAGCGCAGCAGTCCTTTCTCACCAGTCTCGTCAGCAGTAGCCGCAGTATCATCGGTGCAGGTGGGCGGGGTGCCAGTCCAACAGAAGGAGTCTCCCTGACGAGAGAGGAGCGCCGTCAGCAAAAGCGGAACAAATACCTTCAGCGACTCCATCAACTGCTCATTCAACCGATCGCCGATCTGCTCCCCCCCGACCCCAACGCGCACGTCATTTTCATTCCACAAGCCTCCCTCTATCTGGTGCCGTTTCCTGCACTTGCCGATGCTCAGGGGCAATACTTAATTCAACAGCACACCCTTTCGGTGGCTCCCTCCATTCAAGTGCTGGACTTTACCCATCGCCTGGAAGCAGAAGACATTCCATCTCCAAGCGCCAGTGATCGCCCATCTGCCGTCGTCGTTGGCAATCCCACCATGCCATCGATCGCGGTTGAGGTCGGACAACCCCCCGAACAATTGGCAAATCTCCCCGGTGCAGAGAAAGAAGCTACCGCGATCGCCACCATTCTTCAAACTCAACCCCTTACAGGCAACCAAGCCACTAAAGCAACGGTGTTGCCGCAAATGGCGCGTGCCCGCATTGTGCATCTTGCTACGCATGGATTGCTGGATGACTTTAAGGGCTTGGGTGTTCCCGGTGCGATCGCTCTGGCTCCAGCGGGTACCGATAACGGACTCCTCACATCCAGCGAAATTCTGGCGCTGAAGCTTAAAGCGCAACTGGTGGTTCTGAGTGCCTGCGATACGGGACGCGGCTCCATTACGGGCGATGGGGTGATTGGGCTATCGCGCTCCGTCATCTTGGCAGGCGTACCCAGTGTGATCGTCACTCTCTGGAGCATTCCCGATGCGCCTACCGCTGCTCTGATGACCGAGTTTTATCGCCACCTGCCGCTTCAATCTGGCAAAGCGCAGGCACTCCGACAGGCAATGTTAGCAACGCTCAAGGAGTATCCCAACCCGATCGATTGGGCGGCCTTCACCCTCGTGGGCGAACCTTAAAACGGTTGCGATCGATGTGCCATAAAGCAAATTCAGTGATTTGCCAACGTTGGCAAAACTCAGCAATCTGTTCGATCGGCAACTCGATCATCGGCATCACAAGTTCACCTCATAAAAGGGTGACGACTCAGGCATTCAAGCATCCTCGTTGTTTGACTCTCGGTGTTCTCCAACCTACTCTTGTACTGAATTCCCATTACATTGCAAACAAGATCACTTTGGCTTTAACGACCAAGATAAGCGGCGGCAGATCACCTTTGCATCACCACCAAGATCCCTCAACCGTCCACTTCATCGACTTGGTAGCTGGCGCTTCTACAACTGATCAAGCAGCATATCGTACTCTGTTTGAGAACCAACCCAGAACTAAATCACCGTGTCATCTTCCAACTGCCCGACAGCACGATAGTCTCTGTTGATGCGTGCAGAATAGATGGGCAATTTGGGATGTACTTTCTTGAATCGCAAGCTGGGATAGCCCGGATCTTGCTTGAATTGCCGATAGGCTTTGCGAGTCTGCTCTTGAATCGGTTTCGGGAGATCACCAAACATTTCACGGAAACCAGCAGTGGTACGAGACTTCACAACGTTTCTGGGTCTAATTCTTGAGTCTTGCCCGATCGATATTCTGCCATTGCTTCGGCTGCTAGTTTAGCCAACAGGTCTGGAGATCGAGCAAAAGAATCATCCCAGCGTTGCTCTTCTTCGAGTTCTTCTAAAATTAGGGTTGCGATCGCATCCTGCTTGTCAGTGGGCAGAGTTTTTAATTGTGCGATCGCTTGTTCAAGTCGTTCAGTCATGATTAAAATTTAACTTCTAGAAGTTACATTCTTCATTATCGCTTACCCAACCATATCAAAACATTACTTCGCTACTCGACTCTAGCAATATTTTATCTGGATGTTTATTCAATATTTTCCGCAGACTTCCACTGAGAAATAAAAAGTCTCCCTTTCTCTGTCGATTCATACCACATAAATTCTCGTCCTCTAGACGATGCTGTAATTGGTCGCTTATCAGGTAGATCAATTAGTAACCCATCTCGAAGTAGGTACATCAACAAGATTTCTGTATTCTGCCCAAAAGGTAGATTGATATATTCGGCTTCAGGGTTATCAATGAAATACTGCAAAATCCGTTGTTCATAGTCACCATACCTGCTATTTAAAACAGAAAGATTTTGCTTGTACATCTCTATTGATTTCTTGTCTATATCCCCCCTATCGAATCTTGTATGGCAAGTTGGGCATAGAGCAATAAGATTTTCAAACTCGTGCTTTTGGCATTTTGCCCAAGGAATAATGTGAGCAAGTTCCACAGGGGTTTGTCGGCAAGCTGGAATCGCGCACCTATGCCCTGCCTCAACCAAAACGTGCCTCCTTAGAGGCGCTGGTATATCTGGTCTATCACCCATAATTCTTGACTTTCACAGATAACCTTAAAAAACGCCACTACCTGAAATTAAAGCCAGCTAACGTTCGCGCTCACCGGACGCAGACAAACTTGGCAACTTAGCCGACTATGTTGGGGCGTTCCGGTGCAGCGCGGTTGTTAGGTAGCTGCACGCTTTGACGATATTAAACCTAGCTCAAATGCGAAATCCTTACGGAGTAAGTCAGCAAACTGCTTAGAATTCTCATCCTCAGCAAGAATAGAAACAAACTTAGCTAAAGCTTGCTTTACTTCTTCCAACAGTTTCGCAGGATTGACTCTTGTGACTGGTCCAAGGCGCAAAAGGGTTTCATCTTGCTTTAAATCAAATTCAGCACCCTCTTTTAAACGAGCTTCATGAACCAACCCATTCCGGTATTTATCGTACAAATCATCAGCATTTTTCTCTGAACTAAAACTTTGCAATTCTGCTTTGACAAAAGATTTAAATTCTTTTCCTACCTCTCTTCTCCCTATGCGACGTTGAGCAGCTTCATAACGGCTCATTGCATCGATTGCACTTAAAATGAGTAAACCAGAGGCAAATGCATAATTCATGCATATTAAGGCAGAAGCTGGCTCTATGTAAAAACCTCTAACGCGCTGCTCCCATGCAGCACCTAAATCAGAGTTGTCTAAATCTAAATCAGAGAATTGAAGTTTTGGTGCAAAGTACAAGAAGTCGCCAATTCGCATTTCTTTTAACCGCTCACTAATAGAACTAACTTAAGCATTGAATTCTCAACCGATAACCTTGATGTACCGTCCTAGACGGGGACTAAAGCTACCTAACTATTATTAGGCTGAAACTTTCCGTATAACACCCCAAATTGGCTGGATAGGCAGAATCTTTCTGTATAACAGCCTGCTTTAGTTTATCCCTGCTTCAGCACTGAGTCACTAGCGAACGATTTAATCCAAACGCTTGAGGATTTGAACCGCCGATCGCAGCCTCGTAATTTAAGTTAGAGAGCGATTCCTACTCATTCTGCGAGTTCTCAGAGTTACGGGCATTCTGGCAATCAGCCAGAGTCTTTGTTCTTAGCCAAATATTTACCTTTATGAAGGCATAACAGGCTGAGCGATCGCTTTTGGGAATGATGATTGGAATTGCTGAAGGTCAACGCAGCCAATCCATCATGCCTGAGAGAAGCCACTTATGAGTACAGCCATTCGTTCACCGTTTCGCATCTGCCTTTTCTTCATCGTTGGATTGCTCATTACACTCAATCTCACGCCCGTTTTTGCCGCTGCCACACCGCCCAAAGTGAACTGGACAGCGGGGCCAAAAGCCGTCTCTTTGGGTGACAATCTGGCTCAATTAAAGGTACCCAAAGGCTATCTCTTTGCGAATGCTGACGATACTCGTAAATTGATGACCTATCTGGGAAACCCCACCTCCAATGACGATATTGGGATGGTGGTACCGAATGACAATCAGCAAGATTGGCTGGTAGTCTTTAGCTACAACCCGATCGGCTATGTCAAAGATGATGACTCGCAGTCGATCGACAAAGATGCCATTCTGCAAAGCATTAAAAACGGCACCGAAGAAGACAACAAAAAGCGACAAGCGCAGGGCGGAGCACCCATCCTCATTACGGGTTGGCAAGAACCGCCCCACTACGACCCAGCCTCTCACGATCTGGTATGGTCGATCGCCGCTACCGAAGATGGTAAGCCTCTGATCAACTACAACACGCGCAAACTGGGCCGGAATGGTGTGACAGCGATTAACCTCGTCACATCTCCTGCCAACTTACCCAAAATCAAACCAGAGCTAAACGTCTTAATTGCCAACTACGCCTACATTCCCGGTAAGCAATATAGCGATTTCGTCTCTGGGCAAGACAAAGTGGCTGAAATTGGTCTGACCGCGCTCATTGCAGGGGGAGCCGGAGCCGCTGCGGCCAAAACGGGGCTACTTGCTAAACTGCTGCTGATTTTAGGCGTGGTAGCGAAAAAACTTTGGTTTCTTATTATTCTGGCTTTAGCGGGACTTAAGCAGTTGTTTGGCGGCAAGAAAACCCAGCCATCGTCCGACACAGCAACCAAAGCATCGGTTGAAGATCAGTCAGCCGATAAAGCTGGCGATTGAACGATCGCGCATGGTTGCCAAAACTCAATAATCTGTTCGATGGAAGTTCGAGCCTATTCATCATGAGTTTACCTGTGCAGAACTTGCGGCTCGTAGAGTTAAGTTGGTGTGCATGAGCGTGGTTAGGCACCGAGACCAGACGATGAAAGCGGACAGACGTCCATCGCTTGAATTAAGCCATGCTCAACGGTGAAACGGTGGCCGACGTGCTCATCGGCAAGCACAGTTCCGGTTAGATCGCGCACGACCTGATGCACCTCGACCAAAACCTGCCCTACATCCTCCGGGTGAAAGGCAATCGGCTCAACGTGTGGATTGATCTCGCTCCACTGCTCTGTCCAGTAAGCACGAACTTCTTCAGGCCCACGAACAAAACCACCTTTAAAGGCTCTCGGCCAAGCCACATCGGGAGTCATGAGTGCGAGGGCGGCATCAATATTACGCGCGTTGAAGGCCGCATACGCTGCACGTAGCAGCTCGATTTTTGGTGCAGGTTGATCCGACATAAGCGATAGGTGAAAGAGATGAGCTGGAGCCTAACTAAAGAGATGAGCTGAAACTTTCTGTATAACACCCGCTTTGGATTCAGTAGGCAAACCTTTATGTATAACGATCCGCTAGAAATGTGAAGCAATTGTTGCGAAGTGTAACAAAGAGGTGAGAACGGTTTTTGTGAGGGTTTGTTCCTCTCGGACGGCTCTTGAAAATTCGATCGTATGCTTGCAGCGAGGAACATGCCGATTGGCTGAAACGCCTGTTTTGATGCGTCTGTGCCGATTTTGCGATCGCGCACTCGGTGGCGAATTATGCAAAAAATGGCATTCTTGTCCACCATTCAATACAACTTTATACGTGGACTCAATTCATAACCTATTGTTATCAAACGATACAGAATGTTTGAAGCTTAGCTTATTGCTGGTACTCCAATAGCTGATACTATGAGAGCAATCTGAAGGAATTGGGTGAGCAACTCGTTCATTGCACCCAACCTCCCAGATTGCAAAGATTGGGACACCAACGAATTCTCCATTAGCAGAAGGTGGTTGCTGACTTTCGGATGCGCTCAGGTGAAAGCTTGGCTTGCTTCCGACGATTGCGATCGGGAAATTTTGTAGAGTTATACAGGAAGGGAGATTTATGTCTTACGCGCAAACAAGAACCCAGGCGAAGTCTGGGTACGAGGCTGGTGTTAAGGAGTACAAATTAACGTACTACACGCCGGACTACACTCCAAAAGACACCGACCTTTTGGCCGCCTTTCGTGTGACCCCACAGCCAGGCGTTCCGTTTGAAGAAGCAGGTGCTGCGGTTGCCGCCGAATCTTCTACAGGTACCTGGACGACTGTTTGGACTGACCTTTTAACCGACCTCGATCGCTACAAAGGTCGCTGCTATGACATCGAACCCGTTCCCGGTGAAGACAACCAGTTCATTGCATACATTGCCTATCCTTTGGACTTGTTTGAGGAAGGGTCTGTCACCAACGTCTTTACCTCGATCGTGGGTAACGTGTTTGGCTTCAAAGCTCTGAAAGCGCTGCGTTTAGAAGATTTGCGGATTCCCGTTGCGTATCTAAAGACCTTCCAAGGGCCTCCTCATGGTATTCAGGTTGAGCGCGACAAAATCAACAAGTATGGTCGTCCGTTGCTCGGTTGCACCATTAAGCCCAAGCTCGGTTTGTCTGCAAAGAATTACGGTCGTGCCGTGTATGAGTGTCTGCGCGGTGGTTTGGACTTCACCAAAGATGATGAAAACATCAACTCGGCACCCTTTCAGCGCTGGCGCGATCGCTTCTCCTTCGTGGCTGAAGCTATCTACAAAGCTCAGGCTGAAACGGGCGAAATCAAGGGTCACTACCTGAACGTTACAGCTCCTACCTGCGAAGAAATGCTGAAGCGGGCTGAGTACGCGAAAGAACTCGAAATGCCCATCATCATGCATGACTACCTGACCGCAGGTTTCACTGCTAACACTACACTGGCCCACTGGTGCCGTGATAACGGTGTCTTGCTCCACATTCACCGAGCCATGCACGCGGTCATCGATCGCCAGAAGAACCACGGGATTCACTTCCGCGTGTTGGCGAAAGCACTCCGCATGTCCGGTGGTGACCACATCCACACAGGTACCGTTGTGGGTAAACTCGAAGGCGACAAAGCCATCACCCTTGGTTTCATCGACCTACTGCGCGAAAACTACATCGAGAAAGATCGCTCTCGCGGGATCTACTTCACTCAGGACTGGGCTTCCATGCCCGGAGTCATGGCTGTAGCCTCCGGTGGTATCCACGTATGGCACATGCCTGCGCTTGTGGAAATCTTCGGCGATGACTCCGTGCTGCAATTTGGTGGTGGCACCCTGGGTCATCCCTGGGGTAACGCTCCGGGTGCAACCGCTAACCGCGTTGCGCTAGAAGCTTGCGTTCAGGCTCGTAACGAAGGTCGCGACTTGATGCGTGAAGGTGGCGACATCATCCGTGCTGCTTGCAAGTGGTCGCCTGAACTGGCAGTTGCTTGCGAACTGTGGAAAGAGATCAAGTTTGAGTTTGACGCAATGGATACCATTTAATCGTCACGGATGGAGGATGAAGGACCAATGACGCTTTGCTCGTCTGACTCCATCCTTCATCCTTCCCAACTCATCTTGTTCGCTATGGATCTAAAGCAAATTGCCAAAGATACGGCCAAGACGCTGGTGAGCTACTTGACGTATCAGTCTGTGCGAACGGTGATTGCTCAACTCAGTGAAACGGACCCGCCCCAAGCGTTCTGGTTGCAAAGCTTTTCATCACGAGAAAAGATTCAGGATGGTGAAGCCTATCTAAAGGCTCTCTTTCAAGAGCGCCAAGATCTGGCCTTTCGCATTCTGACCGTTAGAGAGCATCTAGCAGAAGAGATTGCTGATGTATTGCCTGAAATGCTTCGCACAAGCATACAGCAGGCCAATATGGATCAGCGTCGGCGACAGTTGGAGCGGATGACGCAGTTGGATCTCTCTGTTCCTAGCGTCAATCCAGAGCAAGAGCCAAATTCTGAAGAAATCGGATGAATCTGGTTAACCGCTAGTTGTGAATTTTTCCACACGAATGGTTAACACCTGAACAACTCGCTACTATTACCCAATCGAGAAATCTATGAGAACCTTACCGTTTGAGCGTCGTTATGAGACGTTTTCCTATCTGCCCTTGATGGACAACAACCAGATCTCTCGCCAGATTCAGTACACGCTGGATCAGGGATTCTTCCCTGGCGTTGAGTTTACCAATGACCCCAGCGCTGAAGCTCATTACTGGACGTTGTGGAAGTTGCCTATGTTTGGCGCACGCTCTCCTCAAGAAGTGCTGAATGAAGTGCAGCAGTGCAAGTCTGAGTACCCCAACAGCTACATTCGTGTGGTGGCGTTTGACAACATCAAGCAGTGCCAGGTGATGAGCTTTATCGTTCAGAAGCCACGCCATTAATGGGTGATGGTTCACTAATGTGATGGGAAGCGGGGTAGGGTAGGCAATGCCTGCTTTATCCCACTTTTTATATGATGACCGATCGCGATATCCGTTTCTGCTTTCTCGGTGAGTCGTTTGTCAATGGCACAGGCGATCGCACCCATCTGGGTTGGACGGGTAGACTGTGCCAAACCCTGTCTCAACGGGGCGATCGCGTGACCTACTACAACCTGGGAATTCGGCGCGAAACCAGCACTGAGCTTCTAGGACGCTGGCAGCAAGAGTGTGATCGCCGCCTGCCTCCAAGCTGTCATCATCGCGTTGTTTTTTGCTTTGGAGCGAATGACACGACATTGAACGATGGCGGCATGCGTGTGGAGCTGGCGCAATCGCTGGCAAATGCTCGACAGATTTTGAGTGTGGCTCAGCAGACCTATCCAGTTCTAATGATGGGCCCAGCGCCGATCGCTGATGATGACGCGCAAAACGCCAGAATTCACGAGTTATCAGGCCACTTTGCCCAACTCTGTGAAACGCTTAAGATTCCATATTTAGACATCTTTACGCCTCTAAGCCGATCAGCTACCTGGATGCAAGAAGCAAAGGCAGGCGATGGTGCTCACCCAGATGCAGGAGGCTACACCGAACTCGCTCATATCGTTCAAGCGTGGCCTGCCTGGAACGCCTTCATCTGTTTCTAACTCCCTCACTCCTGACTCCTGACTCCTCACCCCTCTCTCTCCGCCAACAAAGACCTATGAGCTACTACGTTTCGCCTCGCTTTCTCGACAAACTTTCGGTTCACATTACCAAAAACTTTCTGGATATTCCCAGCGTTAAAGTGCCGCTAATTTTAGGCATTCACGGGCGTAAGGGCGAAGGCAAATCTTTTCAGTGCGAACTCGCGTTTGAGCGCATGGGTGTCAATGTAGTTTACATGTCTGCTGGGGAACTCGAAAGCCCAGATGCAGGCGATCCCGGACGATTGGTGCGCTTGCGCTACCGCGAGGCAGCCGAACTGGTGAAGGTGCGCGGCAAAATGGCGGTGTTGATGATTAATGACATTGACGCAGGTGCTGGACGGGTCGATCAATACACGCAATACACCGTAAACACTCAAAACGTGAACGGGACGTTGATGAATATTGCCGACAATCCCACAAACGTCCAGCTTCCCGGTAGCTACGAACTGGAACCCAATCGACGTGTGCCGATTATTGTGACGGGGAATGACTTTTCCACACTGTATGCACCGTTAATCCGCGATGGGCGGATGGAGAAGTTTTTCTGGGAACCCGATCGCACCGATCGCGTTGGCGTTGTGAGCGGCATTTTCGAGGCCGATGGGGTGCAGCGTGGAGCCGTCGAAACTCTGGTAGACACCTTTCTCGATCAGTCGATCGACTTTTACGGAGCCATCCGATCGCGTCTCTATGACGAACAGGTCAAAGCCTTAATTGACGAAGTAGGAATCGATCGCATCTCGCAGCGGGTGGTCAACAGCGAACAGTCCGCACCCATCTTTCGCAAACCGAACTTCAACCTGCCGCATTTGCTTGAAGTGGGTCATCAACTCGTCGCCGAACAGCGCCGCATTCAAGAGATGGGGCTGGCAGAGCAATACAACAAAGCGCTGTACTTTAACCGGAAGCTGGGCGATGTCGATCGGGACGCTCTCAAACAACCCGCACCTGCCAACACGTCCTCGTACTACCACAAGTATGAAGATAGTCATACTGCTGGCAGTGGCAATGGCAAGAGCGAGTATCCGTCATCACCTGCGAGCTATGCGGGACAGCCCTCCAGCACCAAGCTCACTCCAGATGTGGTAACCCAGGTCAACCAGATTTTGAAGCAAGGGCTGCGGCTGGGCATTGAAACCGTGGACGAGCGACGCTTCCGCGCCAACTCCTGGAATTCCTATGGTGCTTTTCAGGGACAGGCATCAGAGGCGATCGCGGCTCTAGAGTCCTGCCTTGCTGAAAATGCCAAAAGCTACGTCCGGCTTGTAGGCATCGATCCTGAGAATCGACGCAGAGTAACAGAGACAATCATTCAACGACCCAACGGCAAAGTCGCCTCAGCCTAGAAACCCTTTTGTAGGAACGTTACATGTAACGTCCCTACAAGACAGAACTAAAGCTTGACCTGCGATCGACGTTGCCGCAACCGAGCTAACCCTAAACCACCCAAACCAAGCAGTAGGCCTGCAACCGTTGACGGTTCTGGTACAGCAGCCGTCGTCGCCACAACGCCGATCGGACGAATCAAACCACCGCTTGTAAACAGATCGCCTGAGAAGGTATCAGCGCTACCCTGTGCACCAGCATAGGCCAGCACAGAACCGAGGTTCGCGTTTGTATAGTCAAACCCAATCACGTAAAGATCATCACTGTTGGCACCCGACCCAAAGGTAAGGCTACCAATAAAGTTACTGCTGGGTATAGTACCTGTGTAATTAGTAGACAAAACACTGAGCAGATTGCCCTCCAGGTCATACTGCCGTACACCCGCCGCAAAGTCACTGACGTAAAGACTATCTTCTGTAGGCGATAGCGCCAGCCCCAATAAACTAATAAACCCAGGCGTTTCTGACAACAGTGCTGGTTGATCAGCAAAAACGCTGGGCGTCGTCGTTGGTGCTAAACCTGACACCTGCTCTGGGCTATAGCGCAACACCTGACTAGCATACGCAAAGGCTAAATCGCCCTTGGCATCATTGGCAGTGCCCTCAGTCGTGACGTAGAGGCTGCCATCAGGACCAAACAGCAATCCGTTAGGCCCGTTTAAGCCATTCAGCGAACCCAAGCCACCATTGTTGTCGGAAGCAAAAACACCTAGGAATGCTCCGGAGATTGAGTCATACCGCAGAATTTCGTTCGTCCGAAAACTACTGACATAAAGGCTACCATCTGGCCCAAACGCATTACCGTAAGGTCGCGTTAACCCACCACCAGAAGCGGCGACACCCAGAAACTCTCCTGTCAGGCTATAGCGAAGCACAGCGGAGTCTTGAGGGTAGGCAGCGTTGAAGAGATTCAAACCGCTATCGCCGCCACTGCTGACGTAGACGTTACCATCAGGCCCGATCGTGAGGTCATCGGGTGCTCGTAGCCCGCCTAAACCGGGTGTCACAAAGTTACCCTGAAAGATGCCAGTGCTTTCATCAAAAACGATGATATTGTTGCTGTCGCTGTTGCCAATCAGTAAAGCTGCTTCTGCCTTGGATGCAGCCAGGCCGAGCAGCGTGAAAAGACCGAGAAGAACAGGAATAGGCAGGCGAATCTTCATGAAGCTTGCGTGTTAGTACGAACGGCTACACCATCTTCTGGAGGCACTCATATCAGCACAGTGTTAATGGTTACAAATCGATCGTATGTTTACGTAAAACCGCCTTTGGTAAAGTTCCTATAAAGAAAATGGCCTACACGTTGCTTAATCACGCCTACTACCAGGTGACCCGCTTCAGAAATCTTCCCATATTTCCTCTAGTGATTTTTCAACGCCTTATAGACGAGGGCCGCGACCTCTGCTCTGGCTGTTGCTTGACCAGGAGCCAGTACGTTAGGACTTGTATCGTTTAACACCAGCCCTGTCTCTGTTGCCGCAGCAATTTTGTCCAGCGCATATTTAGGAATCTGCTCCGCATCCTGATAACGGCTTAGCACTTGGCTCGGTGGTGCTTTCGCTTGCAGGTTCAACCCAGTTGCAAGTGCTAGTAGCACCTGTAAGCGAGGAATTGGAAGATTCGGCTGAAAGCTGCCATCTGGAAAGCCGCTCATAAAACGAGTTTGTGTGGCCTCATTGATGGCGGCGATCGCGGGGGAATCAGCCTTTACGTCCTTAAATGTGAGCGCTGCACGGCTTGCGGGTTGGTTGAAGGCTCGCCGCACGATCGCCGCAAACTCGACGCGTGTAATGGGCTTGTTTGGCTGAAAGCTGCCATCCGGAAAGCCATCCAGAATGCCTTGCGCGCTCAAAGCCGCGATCGGGGCACTTGCCCAGTAAGCGGCTGGCACATCGGTAAACTGCTTTGGTGTAGCAGTGGGCGCTTGAGCAGGGGCTGGGGATGCCGTAGCTGTAGCTAGTGGTGCTGCTGCAACGAAGGGGGCTGCTTGCAATGCAGGTGAAACGGGTGCTGGGCTTGCAGGCGTTATGCTTGGCGAAGGAGTCCCAGCACTCGGCTGGTTTGCGAGCGCCCCAGTGGATGGTGCCACCGATACATTTGGCTGGACAGAAGGTAAAGGGGGAGGTGATGGCGATGCCGCCGTTGGGGTGCTTAAGACCAGCGGCGACTGAAGGAAAGGTGCTTCTAACCCCTGCTTCTGACTGATTGACCAGAAAAAGATGGCTCCAATGCTGGTGAGTGCCACAAACACCGCAATAAGTTCATCGGCACTGAGCCGTCTACGATTTGACTGAGGATCAGGAGAAGGTGTCATCTCAGGTGATTACCGAGTGATAGATACACAGCTAATCCTAAAGCAGACTGATGCATGTTGCACAACCACAACGGCTTAAACGTCTATAGCAGTCTTAAATCACTTGTGAAAAGTATGCTGTGTTTGAACCAAGCAAGCAGTCAGTGGTCAGTCGTTCTAGCGCGTTTACTGGTAGCATCGCTCCATTGGCTTAGTGAGCATTCACTTCCATCGCCGATCGCACGGCTTCATTACGATCGGTTGCCCCTAACAGAGAACTGACAGGTTGCACATTGCTGGGCGATAGCGGCAGCGGTCGGGTGGAGACGGCTCCCCACTGTTTGACAATCGCCTGTAAGAGTTGATCCTGGCGATCGCGCAAGTCGTCTAAATCCGTGCCTCGGTTAAGCATCGCAAACCACACAAACCCACGATCGCGCGTCGGCACAACCCCTGCCAGGGCGCTAACATCGTTGAGCGTGCCTGTTTTCACCACAGCAGCTTGAGGAATTTTGCGATAGTCGATCGTGCCACCATCCATCCCTGAAATGGGAAACAGGTCTGCGATCGTCAGATTGCGAAATTGCAGATAGCGCTGAATGGTGGTGAACATCGCACAAATGGCTCTAGGCGAAATTTGGTTTTCTGTTCCCAACCCAGAGCCATTTCTGAGCCGAACTTCGTCTTGAGGCACGCCTGCCGCGATCGCGGCTTGCTGGGCTACCACTGTCCCACCGCCCAGCGAATTCGCCAACGATTCGGCGATCACATTGTTGCTGTAGATATTCATCAGCTTGAGAATGTGCGACAGCGGTAGAGAGTGGTGCCGCAGCAGTAAAATCTGCTTGGGCAGTAGGCCAACCCCGTAGTTCACCACCTGCACGCTACCCGCGATCGCCACATGGGGTCGAGGCGTACCAGTAGGCATTTTTTGATACTGGTAGGCAGCTTCGTTAGACCAACTGTTGGCATCGATCGCTTGTTTGAGTAACGCGCCTGCCTTGTCTGGTTTCGTCTCAAAGTTCATTAAGAAATCGCCTGTAATCACCAGATTTCCAGTGACTTTGGCAATACCAAGACGGTTGAGAGCGTTACCCAGCGCGATCGCTTCTTCCCACACAATGAGCGGATCGCCGCCGCCCTGAATCACCAAATCGCCTTGCAGTGCGCCATCCTGAATCGGCCCCGTTGCGCTAATGAGCGTCTCAAACTGATGGTCAGGCCCCCACGTTTCTAACGCAGCCAGCGATGTCGCCACCTTCGTCAACGAAGCCGCGGGAAGTGGGGTCGTCCCCTGATTGCTGGCAAGAAAATGAGAGCCTGTTTGGAGCCAAACCCCCTGCGAGGACTCAGCCAATCCCTGGCGATCGAGGTCTCCCAGGTACTGCTGTAATGTGGCCTGTGTAGCAGCGTCAGGCTCACCAGGCATTACAGCCCAGGGGACCTCGTTCCCAGTGATCGCGTTGACAACGTTGAGGCTACTAGCGTTGACACGTGACAGCCCAGCCATGTTCAGCCACAGCGATATGAGTCCAGAGCTAAATAATTCCAGCAATCCTGCCTCCAGCCATATCCAATAACGTGTTGTAGAACGTCTTACCTGAAAAGCCCTGCCTTGGTTGGACAAAACACGGACGGCTTTTGAGTTTCGTTCCAAATAGAATGAATATAAAGGCTTTTAGCGTAACAGGATGACAAAATCCGATCAAAATCAGGGCTTACGCTTGTTACCGATCGTGGTGGGTGGGTTAGGTGGCGGCCTCCTGCTGATCAACCGTTTACTCACCCCCGACCTGACGAGTGCGCAATCCCGCTCAGATGCGTTGGGCGTGATTGTCAGTGCCGTTTTGATTCTAACGGGTTTGCTCTGGCAACAGGTGCAGCCTCGCACACCAGAACGGGTAGATCTGATCGGCGAAGAAGGCTTTGAGCTTGACCCCAATCTATCAGAGGCGCTCAAAACTGAGCTTGCCTGGGCATCCCATCTGCTGTTGACCAATACCGTCACGCGATCGCTCATTGTCTGGTATGACGACAAAATCCTGCTACGACGCGGCATTTTGCCCACCAAACGCGATGTCACTCCCGGCCCCATCTTGCAGCGCGTTCTGGATAAACAAGCGCCCGTGTATCTCGTCGCGCTGAAGGTCTATCCTGGTCGCATCGAATTTGACTACCTGCCCGAAAATACCCAGGGGGTAATCTGCCAACCACTTGGGAAACGCGGTGCCATGATCCTGGGTGCCAACGCTCCTCGCAGCTACACCCGTCAGGACGAGACCTGGATCAGCGCGATCGCTGCCAAGTTGGAGCATACGTTGGCGGGAAGTCAGGAGCCAGAAGTCAGGAGCCAGGAGTCGGGAGGTGAGACGGTCAGGAGTCATTAGCTCAGGAATGTTTCTTGCTTCCCTATCCCCTATACCCCACCCCCTACTTCCTACTCCCATGCTCACTCTCTACTGGCTACTCGTCGCTGTAATGGTTATTGGCATTATTGGTGCGGTCGTGCCGATGATTCCAGGGATGAGCCTGATTGCGATCGCCATCTTCATCTGGGGAGCGGTCAAAGGCTTTAGTAGCGTGACTATTGTGCTGCCACTGGCGATCGTGCTACTGGTCGTGAGCCTGGGGATCGATTTTCTGGCAACCTATTACGGTGCAAAGCAAGCAGGAGTCAGCAAATGGGGACAGTTGGGAGCCGTTCTAGGGCTGGTGATTGGCATTCTAGGCTTGCTACCAGCGTTACCTGTAGGTGGCCCGATTTTAGGCATTCTGATTGGCCCCATGCTAGGCGCGATCGTGGGCGAATTTCTTTACCGACGCGATCTCAAGGTGGCAGCGAAAGCCGCGCTAGGGATTGTTGTGGGTTCAGTGGTGGGGAATTTGATCCAGGGGTTACTGGCGATCGTAACCGTTGCCGTTTTCTTGTGGACAACGTTGCCGTCTGTTGGCTGAGGCAATGAGATGAAAAGCAGTCAGCTTTCAGCGGTCAGCTTCAGACGTTACCCTTCTGCCTCCTGCCTTCTGCCTTCCCTATTTCCCAAAAATCAAAATATGCTGCTGGGGCAAGGTTTCCTTCGTTTCTAGCCAGGTTAACCCGACGGTTGCCATTTCCTTCTGCACCTGTCGCTGCGTCATTTTGTGCAGCGCTTTAATGGGAATGAGGGGATTCTCGCCGCGATACTCGACCAGTACAACGCGACCATTCGGCTTGAGGGCCTGCACGATCGCCGTCATCATTTCTCTTGGGTGGTCAAATTCGTGATACGCATCGACCATCAGCGCCAGGTCGATCGACCCATCTTTCAAGTTGGGATTCGTGATGCTGCCTAACACCGTCTCAACATTCGTGACCTTTTTTTCTTGCTTGATGGCGTTCACAATCTCTAACATTTCTGGCTGAATATCTACAGCTAACACCTTACCCTGCGGCACTAGTGGACTCAGGCGAAAGCTAAAGTAGCCTGTTCCCGCACCAATGTCAGCCACTACGTCGATTGGCTTCAGGTTCAGGGCCGCAATCAGTTTTTGTGGCTGCTCCTCTCGCTCTCGGCTGGGGCGCTCTAACCAGCCTGCACCGAGATGCCCCATGACCTGAGCAATCTCTCTGCCTTCGTAGACCTTACCGATCCCATCGCGGCTTGGCGTCTTTTGCTGATAGACGGGATTGCCCGTTGTGGTCGGAGCTATGGCGATCGACGTTGGGGCAGCCAGCATCTGGCAACCTGACAACAGCACCGCAAAGCAGACCATTGTGATTAGAACAACGGTGGTCAAAGCAAGACGCAACCTGCACCATTGCCAGGTAATTATCATCATCGGCAGAGCCTAAATCAGCCTGTATTCCGCATGCCAGCCGCGATGCCATTAATGGTAAGCAGGGCACCCCGCAGCAGTTCGCCTTTGCTGTAGCGCGATCGCACTACACCTGTGACGGCTTCGGTATTGTGCTGCCGCAACCGCTTGAGCAGCGACACTTGCAGGAAGCCGAGGGGCACGATCGTGCCGTTGCGTAACTGCACCGATCGTTGTAGGTCAGGATCACCGTCTAGCAAGCGCTTGTGCCCTGTAATGGCAAGCACCATGTCGCGGGTCAGGTAGTATTCGTTGGCAATTTGGTCGTAAACAGGCTCCAGCCGCGCTTTATCTTCTGGTTTAGCCAGTTCACGTACATAGTGTCCGGCAATTTGTAAATCGACTTTCGAGAGCGTCATTTCGACCTTAGAAATCGCCATTTTAAAGAACGGCCACTTGAAGTAGAAGTAGCGCAGCAGCTTCAGATGCTCTTCGGGATGTTCGGTCAGGAAGTCGCGCAGAGCGGTGCCCATGCCATACCAGGCAGGCAGCAGAAAGCGACTTTGCGTCCAGCTAAAGACCCAGGGAATCGCCCGCAACCCGCTAAGATCTTTCTTGCCGCCACCACGCCGAGCGGGACGGGAGCTAATTTGCAATTGGCTGATTTCTTCGATCGGCGTGACCTGCAAGAAAAAGTCCAGAAAGTCTGCTTGCTCGTAGATTAAGGCGCGGTAATGGATGCGCGATCGGGCCGCCAGCTCTTCCATAATCTCGTGCCAAGGCTGGATGTCATCAAAGCCCGTGCGGAGCAAGCTGCCCTGAATCACCGCTGTAGTCACCGTTTCCAGGTTATACAGCGCCAATTCAGGGAGAGAATATTTGGACGCGAGCACTTCACCCTGCTCAGTAATCTTGATGCGACCATTCACGCTGCGACCGGGTTGCGCCAGGATCGCTTCATAGGCAGGCCCACCCCCACGACCCACTGACCCTCCGCGACCGTGGAAGATGCGCAGCGCCACATCAAAACCTTCTGCAACGGTCTGCAACGCCTGTTGCGCTTTGTGAATCTCCCAACTGCTGCTCAGAAAACCAGAATCTTTGTTGCTATCCGAGTAGCCCAGCATGACCTCTTGTAATGAGGGGGCTTGTGCCTCTAGTTGAGCATAGCCGCCAGCCAGCACGGCCCGATAGAGCGGCAACTCAAACAAGAGCTTGAGGACAGACGGTGCTTTTTGCAAATCCTCAACCGTCTCAAAAAGGGGAACAACATGGAGGGAACTGATGCCCGTCGCTGGATCGTATAGCCCTGCTTCCTTCGCCAGCAGCAAGACCTCCAGGAGATCACTCACCTCGTGGCTCATACTGATGACGTAGGTGTTGCAAGCCTCCGTCCCAAACTCGTGCTGGAGCCGACGCACCATGCGAAAGGTTTCGACGGTTTCTCGTGCTTTGTCTGAAAAATGCAGCTCAGACGGGATCAACGGTCGGCGGGTTTGCAACTCGGTCGCAAGCCACAGCGTTCGCTCCGGCTCGGTTAGCTCATTGTAGGGTTTTGACAGAATTTGCAGGTAGTCAACGATTTCACTGAGGGTGTCAGAGTGGCGGGTGCTTTCCTGCCGAATGTCGAGATGCGCCAGATTGAAGCCGTAGATCTCGACCTGACAAATCAGGGTGTCCAAATCCCGGCAGCTCAAACCTGTTTCAGTCAGGCTACGTTCAATGAGCCTGAGTTCTGACAGAAACGCATCGCCAGAACTATAAATAGTGTTGGGGTTGCAGTCGGGTTCATCCCCGCGTAGGCAATCGCTGTTGTTGATGATGGCGTTGCGATCGCGCGTATTTTCCAGTCGCTTTTGGATGTACGCCAGCTTCAACCGATAGGGTTCCTGCCGATAGCGAATGGCAAGTTGGTCGTAAATGACTGGCATTTGAAGCTGGTCTTGCTCCAGCGATTCCAGCAGTTCGGGCAAGACATCGCTCCAATGCAACGAGAGGCTCAGCAGATCCTTCAGCCGATGAACGGAGTGAATATATTTCTCTAACACCAGACTGCGCTGGTAGCAGGCGGTTTGCCAGGTAATTTGGGGTGTGACGGAGGGGTTACCATCGCGATCGGAGCCGACCCACGAGCCAAACTTACAGAAGTTATTGCTAGGCGGCTTCATAGCTGGAAACGAAGCGTGAAGCGCTTGTTTGAAGCGTTGATAGAGTTGCGGAATCGCATCAAACAGCACCTCTTGAAAGTAGTGGAGCGTATAGTCCACTTCATCAAGGACGGTGGGCTTAAACTGATGCAGTTCGTCTGTTCGCCACCACAGGCGAATTTCTTCCGTCAGTTGTTCGCGTAACACCTCAGCTTCCCACGATGCCGCCGGAAGCCCTTGCGAGTTGAGTCGGTCTTCTACCTGATCAAGCTGGCGCAGAATCCGGGCAATGCGGCGCTGCTTATCCCGAATGGTGTGGCGCACGATTTCGGTCGGATGGGCGGTGAAGACCAGTCGAATATCCAACTGGTTGATCAAATTTTGGACGTGCTGCGGTGGTACGTTGAGGCTGCGAAGCTTGGGAAAGAGCCAGTGGAACGTACCCATTTCTTTGCGGGCTTCTGGATCTTGCAGGCTTTTTTCGAGCAGGTCAGCTTCAAGTCTGCCCATTGGCGTGGATGACTCACCGTTGGAGCCAGGATAGCCCGCGATCGTGACACTCTGCTCGACCCCTACTGACGAAGCCGTATCACGAGAGGCCCGGTACTGTTGCTGCTGATCCCGCTGCTCGTAGTGCTGCTCAACGATATTGATTAACTGAAAGTAAAGCGCAAACGCACGCGCCGCCCGGATCGCTTCGTTGAGATCTAGTCGTTCGACGACCTTGAGCACTTCTGACTCTAAAAAGCTGGGGGCTTGCCCTTCAGGGGAGCAAAGGTCGCGCAATTGGTTGAGCAGATCGACCAGCTCTTGACCGCATTCCTGTTGCAGCACAAACGCCCACAAGTCCTCAATGATCTTGAGCCGATGCCGCAGAAATAGATCAGATGTGGATGTCACGGGCATTGCCTCGGATACTCTGGACTCGGTTACCGTGCTGAGGCCCGATCCATCATCTGACGAAGGTCTTGTCGAACTCATGGGGCTGCTCTTGTCAAAGATCTTTCAATAATTCTATGGGGTAATCCTCAGTTTTGCGGTTTCAGGAGAACCAAATTGTTACTTATGAGCTAAATATGGCTAAGAAGCGGCGCGATCGTCCGGATTCATCTGGTTCTCGTTGGGGAAATTAAGCACAGGGAGACGATCGCCGCGAAAGATTTCTTCACTGAATAGTCCCAACTCTTGCACGGCTTTGGCTACAACATGACTACCCACAAGCGCAACAAGCACCGGAGCCGTTGCTAGACTTAGCAAGATCTCTGGGGAAACCAAAGACGTTGCGTTGGACTCAATCGTAGAGGCTGGTTGTTCAGAAGATGGCATAATCAAAAGCTCGTGAAGGTAAAAAACATGAACTGAATAGTCCGCGCAATCGTCTACTGCCATCTGCCCTGGCGGGGACTCCTGACTCGACCACCCCCAAGCGAATCATCGGAAGGCAATCTCGCTAAGATTGTGGTGCGGTCTCGCACGATAGGATCGCTTTGAAATCGGTAAGGTTAAAAGCGATCGTCGGACAAAGCTTCTATGTAGCAGCATCTCACGCAACTTGAAACCAGAGTTGCAGAGAAACTGCGCCAAAGCTCTGAGTATATGTTATCTCTATGAGGCAAATGACGGTGAGGCAAATGACGGTACCTCACGTTCCTTCTGAATCACGTCGCAATTGTTAAGGCGCTCATGCTGGATGTACACGGCTACAATGCTTCCTCTGCTCATGCAAAACGCTCCCCAACGGGGAACGGCACGGCGTTACTCCGTTGGCTCCAGCAGCAGTTGGATGTGTCACACCTGCAAGTAAAAAGTAAAGTGCGGGGCAATAACCTCTACCTGTTATTTGAGGGGCAACCATGCCCGGAGGCAGCTGCCATCGTGCCTCCGTTGACCACCGCACTCTCAGCAGCCACGATCGCTCCGTTGCTTCCGCCCCAGTCGCCACCCATCTACCGGGTAGTTGTTTATGGGCGGGTGCCACAGCAGCCAAAGCCTGAGTGGGCAGAGTCTTTTATGCTGACCGTCGAGCGGATCTCCTCGACACAGTCTACAGAGCCAGGTAGCCCCCGATCGCTGTCAGAAATTGCGGGGTTTAACGCTCAAGACTGCAATGTCCAGGCATCAGCAGGTCTTTCGATGCTGGATGCAGCGCGTTTGGGGCAGCCAGACGCGATCGCCCACCACCTGAGTGAGACCTTGAGCACGTTGGGAGTCTCTGTTCGCGTCCGTCTCGAAAAGCCTCAAGTCTCTGCCCAGCCAGCCCCCACTCCCCACTCCCCACTCCCCACTCCCCCACTCGCCAAACGCCTCTTCGTTGCCTGCGAGTCTGCCTACACTCCTGATCCATTCTTGTTTGCAGAGTTGATCGCGCAGCATCTGCGAGCGCTAGAACTAAAAGGCTTTCAAGATGCCGTTGTCTTTGGTCAGGTGGCGGGTGAAGCAAGTCCTGAGTGGATGCTGCGCGTTGATTTAACCCCACCCGATGAGATGTTGAAGGCATGGGCACGCTGGGGTGACGTACAGGCGATTACCCGCTTGCTCAACCGGGTATTACAGGCTGAAAAAGTGCACACCTCTGCTCTGTTGAAAGAAGCAACGTTGCATTTAACCTGTCACGGCACGCAATCTTCAGCACCCAATAAGTTGACCACCATCGCCACGATCGTGTCTCTGCTTGAATCGCTTTCACCACAGGGTCTTCGTGCGACGATGCTCTATGGCTTTGCCAAGCAAGACAGTAGCGCCGATCTGCTTAGTGACACTACAGCCCCTGCCCCTGCCTGGGTTCATTGGCTTGATCTGTCTGCTGATCCTCAGCCCCAATCGACCCTTGACTTAGCACAGAAAGGAGATTTGGATGCGATCGCCTTCTTGCTGACGCGCATGTTGAATCCTGATCTCGATCGCACTCTGGCAACGGGGGGCATTCGGGTGCAAGTCCGGCAAAAAAGCGACCTGCTACACGTTATGGGCGAAGCGCCAACCTGCCCTGCCCAAAATCAAATGGGTGCAGCGATCGCTCGTTTTTTGAAGCCCTTGCAAATCCCGACCATCACAGGCGTTCGCATTTATGGTCGTCGGTCAGGACAAAAACAACCCCTCTGGAGCTACGGGGTCGATTTTGGTGCCCGCGATCGTCTGGTACCAGAAGCGCCCCCAGAATTTGCGGTGTCTGACGCGTATGTCGGCGATTTGCTCTCGCCGCCCGGTGCCCTTGTGCTGCGGACAGAGACACCATCAGAGGCATCCCAATCCTTCTTCACCACGCTGATTGAGAGCCTCCTTCAGCGGGCGCGGCAACCCCTCGTCTGGTCGCAACTCTTTATTCCGTTAGACGCTACTCAGCGCAGTAGTCCGTTAACGCACGCATTGCATGCGCCTGAGTTAACCGCTCAACGCAGCCTGAAAGTGGCTGCTGTGTGGGGCACGCTTGGCTTACTGCTAGTGATTCAATCCGACTGGTTGCTCAGTCGCTGGATTAAACTAGCCTCGATCGCGTCTAGCCAACCCGCGCCGGCAGTGCTTCCTTCGACGCCGCCCTCAGCCGCTCCCACAGCAGAGGATTCTCCCTTTGCGAGGTTATCTCTTAAGCAGAGTAAAACAGGCGATAAAACGGTTTTTAATGGCTCTAGCTTCACCCAACCTGGTACGTCTACAGAGCCGCCGTTCAACGACTCTGGTCAAGAGCCGTCTAATACTCAAATACCGCTTCCTGCTTCCTCGCCTCGCCCCAAAGCTGCTAGCTTGACCACAGGCATAGAGGCATATCCTACCTTTAATAGTCGTCAGCTGGATGAAAAGCTTGCCCTTTACCAGGGCTACATCCGCGAGTATGGGACTCCTGATGTGCTGATCATCGGCAGTTCACGAGCCTTGCGAGGCGTTGACCCGATCGCGCTCCAAAAAGCGCTGGCTGACCAGGGCTACGTGGGGACAAAAATCTTTAACTTTGGGGTCAATGGTGCCACCGCTCAAGTGGTAGATGCGATCGTGCGGCAACTGCTGCCAGTAGATAAGCTGCCCAAGCTGATTTTGTGGGCGGATGGTGCCCGTGCCTTTAACAGCGGACGGCCAGACATTACCTACAACGGCATGGTGGCTTCTGATGGCTACAGAACGCTTGCGGCAGGCAAACCGCCTATTCCTGGTACGGCTGTGGCGCAGGTGCCAGGTGGGGTTAAGCACGTCGAACCTGCCCCAGAAACCTCTGTCACTGAAGAACCACCCACCTCATTGTCTGGCGGCTATCAGACAGTGAACCAGGAACTGAATCGGCATTTGATGGCTCTGTCAGCGCTTTACTCGCAGCGTGACCAATTTAAAACACGCTTGCGAGATGGTCTGGTAAGCCTGCTTCCCCAAAGCGCATCTAATTTAGTGCTTGGCAGCACGATTGCTTCCAACACGCTTAGCGATGCGACCAGTCCTGGCGCGGCGGCGGCAAATGCTCCCGCTTCAGTACTATCTGACAGTCAGAATGCGATCGACATTGATGGGTTCTTGCCGCTAGCCAACCAATTCAACCCCGCAACCTACTACCAGAAGTACGCCAGAGTCAACGGTGACTATGACTCTGATTACGATTCGTTCGGACTTGAAGGCAACCAGACGCAAGCATTGACTAACCTGGCTCAGTTTAGTCAGGAGCACAAAATTCCACTCATTTTCGTCAACCTACCTCTGACAAGCGACTACCTCGACCCAACCCGAAAGCGGCACGAAGAAGCGTTCCAGCAACAAATGCTCCAACTTTCTACCCAGTTAGGCTTTGTCTATCGCGATCTTGAACAAGCGTTTGTGGCTCGGCCAAACTATTTCTCAGATCCCAGCCACCTAAACCGCTATGGCGCATATGAAGTCTCTCGACGGCTTGCGATGGATGTCATGATTCCCTGGAACCAGGCTCGGCGGTAGTAGAGCGATGCTAGATCGGTTGTAAACGTTCTGGGGTGGTTTATTAGCGGTCAGCAGTCAGCTATCAGCGGTCAGTATGGAAGTTTTGATACCGATTTAAAGAATGACGGCTACAGATCAATCGGTGGGTAGGGGCAAGGCAATGCCTTGCCCCTACAGAATGTGTCGCATTTTCAATTCAAATTGGTATGAGTAGCACTAGCTCTTTGAGAGCTACTTCGTAAGTGCGCCGACAAGCTAGAGAGTTTTGAGTTCATTCTGGCTCCTGGCTCCTGAATTCCCCTTCTGCCCTCTGCTTTTTACCTTTTTACTTCTGCCTTCTGCCTTTTGCTCAAAATTGCCGTATCGGGATCGTAATAACGAATGTCGCTCCTTGACCTGGCTCAGAAAGGCACTGGAGCGTGCCTTTATGTTTTTCAGTCACGATTTGATAGCTGATGGAAAGCCCCATTCCGGTGCCTTTGCCCACTGGCTTAGTGGTAAAGAACGGGTCGAATAGTCGTTGCTGCACGTGAGTGGGAATCCCTGAGCCGTTGTCGGCAATTTGAATCGTGATTTGTTGGGCATTTACGAGAGTCGTTTGAATGGCGATAGTAGGGATGCTGCTTGCTTCAGCATTAAATGACTCTTCTAAGGCATCAATGGCGTTGCTAAGGAGGTTCATAAACACCTGATTCAGTTGTCCGGCATAGCATTCAACTAGCGGTAACTCACTGTAAGCTTTCGTAATTTCAATGCCGGGATGGTCTGATTTGGCTTTCAGTCGATGTTGCAAAATCATCAATGTACTGTCGATGCCATCGTGAATGTTGACTTCTTTCATTTCGGCTTCGTCCATACGCGAGAAGTTTCGCAGGGAGGCCACGATTTTTTGAATGCGATCGGCTCCCACTTTCATGGAGGTGAGTAGTTTGGGCAGATCGTCGATGAGGAACTCCAGGTCGATCGCAGCGACTTCGTGTTGAATCTCAGGATGGGGCGCAGAATAGTGCTGTTGGTAAAGTTGTACAAGCCCTAGCAAGTCTTGAATGTAGGTATCGGCGTGGTTGAGATTACCATAGATGAAGTTGACTGGATTGTTGATTTCATGCGCTACGCCTGCGACCAGTTGCCCCAGCCCAGACATTTTTTCGGATTGCACCATTTGCGATTGAGTGCGCTGAAGTTCTTGCAGGGTTTGCTCTAGCTCGTCTGCCTTTTCCCTCAGTTGGGCTTCCGATCGACGTACCGCCGCTTCTGCGTGATAGCGATCGGTAACGTCGCTGCAAAAGCCAAGCATGGCAAAAATTTTGCCCTCTGTATCGTGTAGTGGATTCTTACGACTGTCGAAAATGTGTAGCGATCCATCCGCAGCCGTAGCCGGGTCGTAAGAATTATGAATGGCTTCACCTGCGAGAGCGAGCCGATCGTCTGTCCGAAAGCCCCGAATCCCTTTAACAGGATTTCCAAACACGAGTTCTTCAGGGAATCCTAGCTCCAGATCATCTTTCCCCAGCATGGCTTCCACCGTTTTGCCTACTCCTTCGGCATAGCTACGGTTAACCAAGACGTAGCGAAATTCCTGGTCTTTGGCAAAAATCCATGCTTGGGTGGAGTTGAGGACGGTTTCTAACAAACGAGACTGGTATTCTCTTTCTTGCAGTGCCTGTTGCAGAGACGCTTCGGCAAGTTTGCGATCGCTGATATCCAGCACGTTTGCCAGAATCACGGCTTGACTATCCAGTACGATTCTAGTCAGCGTAATATCGACATCAAAAACTCTGTCACGCTTTAGCGTGTTGGCTTTCCACTCAAAGTGAACCATTTTGCCAGCGATGGCATCTGACCAGAGGGTGTCAAGCAGGTGAAAGGGATTATCAGGCGTAGAACAATCGTTGATCACAGAGATAGTCTGCACTTGTTCTTGCCGAATGCCGTAGAGTTCCAAGGCACGGTTGTTGGTATCTAGCACCATGCCCTCTAAGTCATGAATAAAGATGGCACTGTTCAAACTGTTGAAGACGGTGCGGAGGTTTTGCTCCGAAATTTTTAGCGTCGCTTCAGCACGTTTGCGATCGTCAATATCAGTGCAGGTGCCAACCCACTCACGAATACTGCCATCGTCTGCCAAAATGGGCACACCTTGAGCAAAAAAGTAGCGATAACTGCCGTCTACTGCTCGAACGCGATACTCGGTCTTGTAGTAGCTTTTTGTGTGAACAGCATGATTCCAAACGTGAAGCGTATGGTCTTGATCGTCTGGATGAATCGGCTCTAGCCATCCAAAATCTCTGACTTCCTCAACACTTTGTCCGGTATACACCCTCCAACTTGGTATGTCCTCAACGCGCCCTTCTGCATCTGTCACCCAAACGATTTGAGCAGTAACAGTTGCTAAAGAGCGGTACCGTTCCTCGCTCAGGCGCATCGCATGTTCGGCTTGCTGACGTGCGGCTTCGGTTTGTTTGCGATCGGTAATGTCGTAGCAGGTACCAATCCATTCACGGATGCTGCCGTCTTCCGCCAAAATGGGTACACCTTGTACATCAAAGAGACGATAGGAGCCATCGGCTGCCCGAATCCGGTACTCGGTTTTGTAAGAGATGAAATTTTCACGGGCATGATTCCAGACTTGCCCGGTACGCTCAAGATCCTCTGGATGCAGCGCTTCTAACCAGCCAAAGTTTTCAAGTTTATCTAGGCTTTGCCCTGTGTAGGCACACCATTGCGGCGAATCGACACTTTGCCCATCTGGAGTTGCAATCCAGACAATTTGAGACATGACGTTGATCAAGTGACGATACCGCTCCTCACTCAAGCGCAAAGCCGTTTCAGCATGCTGACGCTCAGCGTCCATGCGCTTGCGATCGCTAATATCAATGACAACCCCATCCCAAAGTATCGCGCCGTCTGCTTGCCGCTCTGGTCGAGCAATGGATTGCACCCATTTCACGTTTCCAGATGGCGTCACAATGCGAAATTCTTGCTCAAAGGGTGCCAGGGTTGTAGCTGAGCGAACGACTGCCCGTTCAACTGCGGCTTGATCGTCTGGATGATGCAAGGTATCAAGATTCTGCTTTCCTGTCATCACGGCTGCTGGCTCAAGTTCATAGAGGTCATAGCAACCAGAGCTAACGTAGGGCGTGGAGTGAGAGCCATCGGGTTCCAGGCGGAATTGGTAAATCATGCCTGGAACGTTGGCAACCAGGCGTTGAAACCGGGCTTTATGAGTTTGCAAGTCTTCTAACGAGGCTTCTAGCTGCTGGGCGTAAGCCTGCGATCGCTCGTAGAGGCGTGCATTTTCCAGGGAAATGGCTGCCTGAGAACAAAGCAGGTTGAGGAGTTCAACCCGATCGCGCGTGAAAGCTCCCGCAACTAGATTGTTTTCCAGATACAGCACACCCAACAATTTACCCTGGTGTAGGATGGGCGAACACAGCATACTCCGAACTTGGTTCTGCTGAATGTAGGGGTCAGTTAGCCACTGCGGATGCTGAATCGCATCCGTAATCAGGGTTGGTCGAAGGGTGCGCTTAACTCCATACACAAGGCTAACGGGAATGTCCTCGCTAGCGGCTTCTACAGGCGTGCTGAAAAGCTGATTGGGACAAAATTCTGCGTAGCTAATCGCCTTCAGCATTAAGTGCTCATCTTGTAAAAGCATCAAAACCGCTTTCTCAGCACCAGCACTTTCAATCACCACGTCCAGTAAGGCGAACACTAACTGATCAAGCTGAATTTCACTGGAAAGCGTTTGAGAAGCTTTCAGCACGGCTGCTAGATCTAATGTTTCCGCAGTGCTGCTGGATGAGGTTTTACTCGTGTGCGAGGAGACGGCAAGCAGGGTTTCTGTCACGGTGGATGACGGTTGCTGCTGTTGCAAAATTGCCGCTAAAAGCTGTGGATAGTCTTTTTCTAGCGCTATTACTTTAGCTTTTGCGCCCCAGCGAACATAGCTGTAATAGGCTTCGGTCATGTACTCCTGCGCCAACCGCTCTTTACCCCAGCCCAGATAGAATTTTGCGGCCAGTTCGTTGGCGATCGCTTCAATATGGGTAAAGTCACTGTCTTTAGAAGCCGTAATAGCGCGATCGTACAAATCCAGTGCCTCTAGTGCATTGCCAGAAATCCGTGCCATCTCAGCCGAAAGCAGCAGATACATCGGCAGAGCATTCGCTGGACAGGTATCTGCCCACGTTTTGAGGACGTGCTGATGTGTTTCTAAAGCAGACTGATGTGTTGCTAAAACAGTCCAGTCGCGATGCTTGGCTTCGGTTCTCGTCATGCTGTAAAGCGCTGTCAGGCTCAAGGGGTAGTAGAACGAATACTGCATAACGGGAAAAAACCCGGTCATAGCCACCGCCGTCTGCTCAACTTCAACAGCCGCTGCAATGGCTTCTTGATAGCGATCGTGAAGGTAGAGCAACTGAATTTTGAGCAGTCCGTAACAGCAGATGCCGTGCTCAAAGGTTTGTTCTTGCCGCCAAGCTTCAATCAGAGGCGTTGAATCAGGCTGACTGTTCTCAAGCAAATCAGTAGTTTCAGCTAATGCCTGGAGGTTCAACACCCATTGCTGTTGCAACGTGAAGAGATACAGCAAATTCGGCTCCTTAATCCGCTGCATATAGTCGAGATATGTCTGGGTTTCGACATAAATATCTGCCAGAGGAGCACCCTTCATCAACAGCGCCCAAATTAAATAACAAACGACCCAAACGCCATACAGGTTATCGCCTGTCTCATTGCAAATTTGAAAGGATTGTTGATACAGCGGTAGATTCGTTTTTAAGTGCTGAATATAAGGATTAATGGCATGACCAAAGAGATTTCTGATCTTGGCGCTATATTGACTAGTCTTAAAGCATTGATCGAGCTTGAGCGCTAGTTGACCAAACTCAAAAGCGGTTTGATAATCACCCTGGTTAGCTAACGAAACACCATACAAACAGTAGGCATAGGCAGAACTTTCTGTATTGCCATATTGTAATGACAGATTACACATGAGTAAAACGCTCAGGTCGTTAATGGCTGCATTGCTTGCCATATAGGAAAGCTCCCACAAGGCGATTAAAAACCTCATGCTGGACTGGTGTTTTTGATCAGTCATCTCAGGCAGATCAAACAAGGCCATTGGACTGATAGCGTCTAATCTTGATCGAAGTTTCTGACGCTCTGCTTCGGTAAACGATCGCAGTTCTTCAACCGTTTCTGGCAAGGTAATGCCTAGCAAATTCAACCCACTGATCCCAAGCTTAAGGCTGGCTTGAAAGTTTTCGCCACGACTGGCTCGAAGGGCAATGAAAATGGCATATAAGTTGATTTGATCCGCCAACGTTTGAGCTTGACTAAACGCATATTCATAGAGTGCTTCGGCTCGATCAAGATTGCCGACCACATATTGACAATCGATACATTCCTGATACAGATCGATCACCAGCTCATAATGCGCTGTCCAAGCATTTTCTGGTAATAGCTTAATACTGAGTTCAAGATGTTTGACAGCCGTTTGATAGGCTGTAGATAGCTTTGCTTTTTTACCCGCCAGCAGGTTCAACCGAGCCAGTTCCTCTCGTTCTGATGCCTGGGTAATAAGTTCAATGCCTTCATTTAACTGATTCACCAGATCAAAGATGCGGCGATCCAATGCTTCGAGGGGTGTGTTCTGCCAAAGTAGTTGCCCAATTTTGAGATGCGTGCCCTGCTTTTGGTCGTCGGGAATTAGAGAGTAGGCAGCTTGTTGAATGCGATCGTGCAAGAAACGATAGCAACAGTTAACCGCTTGAGGATCTGATACTTGACCACATTCTTCTGAAGGCTGGTAAAACTTGTAAACGTCATTCGTGGGTAGAAGCAACCCTTCTTGCAAAGCTTTCCACAACGCCAGCGCCACTTCAGCCGCTGGTTGCTCAGCCACGATCGCCAGAGTTGCCAAATCAAATTGAGCACCGACGCAGGCAGCAAGTTTCAGGACATGTTGAGTGGCAGCAGGCAATTTTTGCAGTTGCAGTGCCATAAACTCAACCACATCATCTGTGAGAGCGAGCGATCGCACCTGAGCGATGTCACATTGCCAATAGCCAAGATGGTGATCAAAGGTGATTAAGCCATCCTCATGCAACACCTTGAGAAATTGATTTGTAAAGAACGGATTGCCCTGCGTTTTTTGATACACCAGCTCCGTTAGCGGTAAGGCAAGCGCCTGAGTACAGCTTAGTGTCTCTGCAATCAGTTGGTTGGTATGGTCTAAACTTAACGGAGCCAGCGTGATTGTGTTGAGTGTGGCATGAGCCTGCTGGATGTCCACCAGAGTCAGCATTAAGGGATGTGTCGCTGAGACTTCTCTATCGCGATAGGCCCCAATCATCAGTAGGTGGCCTGTCTCAGACTTGCTCATCAAGAGTTTGATGAGGTGAAGCGATGCTGAATCTGCCCATTGCAGGTCATCAATGAAGACGACTAACGGATGCTCGGCTGTCGTAAACACCTGAATGAACGTTTGAAACAGCCGATTGAATCGGTTCTGGGCAGCGCTACCAGAAAGTTTTAGGACAGCTGGCTGTGAGCCAATAATCTGTTCCAGCTCTGGCACCACATCAATAATGACCTGAGCATTCTCACCCAGCGCTGATACGATGCACGCTTTCCATTGCGCCAGTTGAGCATCTGACTCGCTAAGCAATTGCGCCATCAAATCACGAAAGGCTTGAACCAGCGCACTAAAGGGAATATTGCGTTGAAATTGATCAAACTTGCCCTTGATAAAGTAGCCACGCTGCCGCACGTTTGCTATGCATGTGCCTCGCGCGATCGGCTTATGGACTTCATTCACCACAGCGGTTTTGCCAATGCCCGAAAAGCCTGCGACCAGCACAAGTTCGCTCTGTGATGGAGTTGGGAGTCGGGAGTCGGGAGTTGGGTAAGCGTCTGCCCCATGCTCTATGTCCCGTTCCCCATTCCCTGCTCCTGCCACCCGCTCAAAGGCAGCCAGCAGCGCCGCGACTTCTTGCTCCCGTCCATAGAGCTTTTCGGGAATGATGAAGCGATCGCTGCGATCGCTTCTGCCCAAAGCAAACCACTCAATCTCGCCTGTTTTCTGGTACTGGGCACAGCACGTTTCCAGGTCATACTTCAGTCCCAACGCGCTTTGATAGCGATCTTCAGCATTTTTTGCCATTAATTTGGCAATCAAGTCGGACAGAATGGTTGGCACCAGTGGGTTAAGACTGTGAATCGTTGGTGGTTGCTTTGCAAGATGGCAATGCACCAACTCCATTGGGTCATGCGATGGAAAGGGCAGTCGCCCGGTCAACAATTCGTAGAAGGTTACACCCAAAGCATAAAAATCGCTGCGGTAGTCAATCCCTCGGTTCATGCGTCCTGTCTGTTCAGGAGATAGGTAAGCCAGAGTTCCTTCCAGCACCTCTGAGCTTTGAATTTCTTGGGTTTCTCTGGGCAAGAGGGTCGAGATCGAAAAGTCGAGTAGCTTGACCTGCCGCGACTCAGGGTGGATCAAAATGTTGGATGGCTTGATGTCTTTATGAATAATCCGCTGTTGGTGCAGTAGGTGCAGGGTCTCTACTAGCTGTAGGGCAATGGGAAAAAAGTGAGCGAGTGAGGTAGGAGCGAAGGGCGTAGAGGCGGCGGGGGAGGCTAGAGAGGCTATGGGCGCGGCGGCGGCAGATGGAAAGAGAACCGCTTCCCCTGCTTCGCTGCCCTTGCTGCCTTGTTTCATCCACTCACGCAGCGAAATGCCGTCAAAGTCCTCCATAATCAGGGCATAGCCGTTGCGGTAGGATTCCAGGCTGTAGGGTTGGATGATGCCCGAAATATTCAGATTTTTTGTAATAGTGTATTGGTTGCGGAATTGCACGAGTTCGCTGAAACTAGGGTGCTCGTTCTTGAGTAGCTTGATCACAACGGGATGTTGGTCTACTTTGCGGATTGCCTGATACACCAGTGTTCTTGTCCCGGTATAAAGCTGCTGAATCAGGCAGTAGTCTGGAAAGTCATGCCATTGCTTCATCTCTCTGTGCCTGCCTTCCAAAGAATAAATTCTCGCCATTTCAGATATATTTCCGAACAACGGTTAAGTTGCTTTTGAGAACAGTATTCCCTTAAGAAACTGCGTTTCTACATAAACATTTAAAGTTATAAAAAGTCTTCTGAGCTTTTGTTAGCAGCTACTTAGGTCTTATTTCACTTAAGAAGCATAATAGTTGAAGGGTTGTGAAACCAGGTCATAAACCTGTTCTAGGGGATGAGAATTGATTAGACAAGCAATGGAAACTAAGATATTTCGATAGGTTTAATTTCTCGTTTGGCAGATGCTAAATTGACGAATCGCAATTCAATTGATGAGTTTTGTAGAGTAGCGCTCTTCAAGACCTGCTTGCCTGACAAAAGTCCCGAAAGACAGATGGTTCCATTGCTCACTGCCCGTGACTGAAAGCTAGGCTAACGGTGTGGAAAGCCTACAGAGGACTTCTTTTTGTGAGTCAGCATTTTCAGTGCAGGGCGGGGCAGGCGATCGCTGAGAGATGTGTCAAGCAATCAGCCTCAAGACTTGTTAATTGTTACAGTGCGGAGGGAAATCTGTAATGAGTGTTGAGTCAATTGCTTTGCAGGGATATCAATCAGCAGGAGTCAGGTAATGGCAGGTACCAGGATTTTGATAGTTGAAGATGAAATCATGGTTGCCAGGGAAATTGAAAGCCATCTGACCCAAATGAGTTATGAAGTGGTGGGCATTGCTGTTAAAGCACGCACCGTAATGCAGCAGGTCGCTGAAACAATGCCCGACTTAGTGTTAATGGATATTAACCTGCAAGGAACGCAGGATGGAGTCCAAGCCGCAAGCGCAATTCGCGATCGCTTCCAAACTCCAGTGATTTACATTACCGCCTATTCTGATAGCAGTACGTTGGAGAAGGTAAAGCAAACCAACCCGTTTGGCTATGTGCTGAAGCCGTTTAACCAACAAGATTTGCGCGTTGCGATTGAGCTAGCTTTGTTCCGGCAACAAGGAGGAAGGGCTGAAGCCGCCTCTACCGGAGCTGCTGCCATTGCTTCACCGCAGAGTGGACTGCCATCGACCAAGCTTCAGGTCATTTTTCGCTACATTCAAGCGCACCTGAGCCAGGATTTGAGTCTAGAGACGTTAGCGAGTGAAGTGGGCATGACAACCGACTACTTTGCACGCCTCTTTAAGCAATCAACCGGAAAATCGGTACACCAGTACGTCATTCATCAGCGCGTAGAACGGGCAAAACAATTATTAAGGCAGTCAGATCAGGCGATCGCAGGCATTGCGATCGAGTGCGGCTTTGCCAATCCCAGTCATCTCGCTCTTCACTTCAAACGCATCGTGGGTGTTGCACCCAAACAGTTTCGCCACTTTTAGAGAGCCTTTGAAGGAGGAAGCAAGTGTTAAACTTTGCGGCAATAATGTTTCAAAGCGGCTGATTCTTTCCACAGCAGCGCTACTGTAAGGTTACTACGGGCAATAAGCTCAAGCTCTAAAAACAGTCCATTCCAGAGTTACAGCTTGAAGCAGTAGCTAAGATAGGTTCTTTTGTTCTCAAAAATTACTTGCAACAGTACTTGCATCAGAACCCTTTCACTAACCCAAGCTACTTCCATGAAGCGCTCTTCCTGGCAACGCTTACGCTCTTGCATCCATGCTCTTCAAACGTTGACTTTGGTGGTGCTGGCATTGTGGGTCAGCATTGCCGCTCCCGGATGTAGCCTGTTTCAAGCCAAGATGCCAATGGGTTCATCCTCACAGTTAACCCAGACCGTTGCCCCTACGGCTACATCCTCTCAGCGCTTTGACGGGGTAACAGTTAACGTCATTACCCATGATGCAGCCATTCACACGGGAGTTGAGCGCCATATTGCTGGGTTTGCAGCCCTGACTGGAGCGACGGTCAAGCTGACGGGTGTTCCTGTTAAGAATTTTTATCAAATTCTGCAAGCTAACTGGTCTGGTAGCGCGTCCAAATACGATTCGGCAGTGATCTTGCCCCAATGGCTGATCGACTTCGTGAACGCAGGGTTTCTGGAAGATCTAACAGCACGGGTCAAGGCTGATGCAGCGCTGCAATGGAACGATATTGCACCAATCTTTCGGAATGTGAGTGCAACCTATCAAGGACACACGTATAGCATTCCGTTGGATGGCGACTTTCACATGGTGTATTACCGCAGTGATTTGTTAAAGCAAGCGGGGTTAGCTCCGCCGCAAACCTGGGATGATTATCTGGCGATCGCCAAACGATTTCACGGCAAAGATTTAAATGGGGATGGCGAAGCAGACTATGGTTCCTGTCTGTCAAAGCGCCCGCATGAAAACATTGCCAGTATGTTGATATCCATAGCGGCTCCCTTTTTGCAAGCAAAAGGCACCGAGCAAGGCGCATTTTTTGACCCAGCCACGATGAAGCCCCTGGTTAACAATTCAGCCTTCGGCAGGGCATTGGAGATTTACAAACAAACAATGGCATATGGCGTTCCCCAGGATGCGAATCTGGGCGGGGTCAAAGCAAGAACCTTATTTATCACTGGCAGATGTGCCCTGACGATGGATTGGGGGGATGTTGGACCTCTCGCAGGTGATCGATCGGTGTCTCAAGTGACGGATAAAGTCGGTGCAGTGATGACTCCGGGTACTATGCAAATACTCGATCGTCAAACTGGCAAATTAGCAGCTTGCAATAAGTTTGTCTGTCCCTATGCTATTGATGGGGTGAACCATGCACCCTATGCCGCCAATATTGGCTGGACGGGTGTCGTTCATGCCAAAGCAGCTTCCCGTGTTAAAGATGCGGCTTATGCCTTTCTTTCCTATATCAGCCAGCCCGCACAATCCAATGTTGACGTGACGATTGGCGAAACTGGCTTCAATCCTTACCGCATCTCTCAATTTCAAGATGTTGCCCCCTGGTTAAAAGCGGAAATGTCATTGGCAGCTGCCAACAACTATCTGGGCGCGATCGGTATCAGCCTCAGTAGTCCCAATATGGTCTTGAATTTGAGCATTCCTCACAGCCAGCAGTACCTCCTTGAAACGCTGGATGCTGCGGTTGCCGCTTTCCTGGTGGGTAAACTAACGAAAACAGAGGCCATGCAGCAAGTTGAACAAGGCTGGCAGCATATTACTAACGAAGTGGGGCGTGAAGCACAAAAAGCGGCCTACCGCTCCAGCCTGGGTTTGCCCTCTTGAGAAAAAACGGCAATGCGTCAACAGAGCCTCAGTCGAAACATCATCTTAGCCTATTCGCTGCTGGTCACCTTGGCGGCTGGATTGTTGACCTCAAGCCTGTACTGGCAGTTTCGCACTGCACAGCGACAGGAAATTCGCAATCGGCTGTTGGAATTATTGCAGTTGTCTGCCCCACAAATTGATGGTGACTACTTGGCTTTGACCACAACAGCCGACAGCATGAAATTGCCATTCTACAAAATTAACCAGAAACGGCTGCAAAACATTCAAGCCGCCGTGCCCTCGATCGCGCATATCTATGTTGTGCGCCACCAATCCAACGGTCAGCTTGTGTTTCTTCTGGATTACGCCAGTACAACCCATTTTATTGCCCCAGTTGGTGCCCCTTTGCAGAGCCTGCCGCCAAGGCTGAAAGCAAATATTGCGGTTTTAACACAGCCGATCGTTGAACCCGATCTTTTGAGGAATGCAGAGGGGAGATCTGTACTTTGCGGCTATGCCCCGATTACCAATCGTTTTGGGCGCATCAGCGGCGTGCTCGTCATTGAGTTGAATGCCAGTTCATTGATTCAAAATGAACTGCAAGCAGGTGCCATCGCTGCCGAAGTGTTTTGTCTGGTGCTCATAGTGACACTGGTGGTGATTTGGTGGTTGTCTCAATCGCTCGTCATTCAACCCATCTTGCGGTTAAACCAAGCATCGAAACAGATTGCCAGTGGGCAGTGGGAACAACTCCTGCCCAGCGATCGCAACGATGAACTGGGCGATCTGGCCGCATCCTTTAACCAGATGGCAAAGCAACTACGCGAGTCGTTCACCACACTGGAACAACGGGTGCAGGAGCGCACCTACCAGCTACAACTGGCACTTGCTGCGGCCAAAATGGGCAACTGGGAATGGAACCTGATCACCAATCGGCAATACTGGTCGTCGGAAAACTACGGCTTGTGGGGCTTCTGTACCGATCCGTCTGGTCGTGTTCTGGATCAAACTGGGGTTGAAATCAGCCCTTTCCCCACGTTCGAGCTAGTCCTTGGTTGGGTGCATCCAGATGATCGAGACCGCCTCCTTCAGGCCGTCCAGCAATCGGCCGCACAGCAGCAACTTTACGAGATTGAACACCGCATCCGTTGGGACGATGGCTCGATCCACTGGCGTTACAGTCGAGGGGCATACGTTTTCAATGAACAAGGACAGCCGATCAAACTGATTGGCATTTCTATGGATATTACCGATCGCAAGCGCATTGAGCAAGAAATTCACCAGAGTCGGGATTTGTTTGCAGCGACCTTTGAGGAGTCAGCCGATGCAATTTTTTTGGTTGATTCGGACTCCTTATTGATTTTGGACTGTAACCAACGGGCGGTAGAGCTCTTTGAAGCCGCTCACAAGCAGAACTTAATTGGGATTAGGGGAGCGACTTTCCATGCACCAGACTTCTCGGATACAGCATTAGAAGAGCTACGCCAAAACTTTGATGCAACTGGCTACTGGAGTCAAGAGATTGAGTATCGGACGCTCAACGATCGCCGCTTTTGGGGCAATTTTGCCTCCAAGCGCATCCAGGTGGCAGAACGGCAAATGAACCTGGTGCGCGTGACTGATATCAGCGAGCGTAAACGCGGCGAAGCCGAACGCAACGCCGCAGAAGCCGCCCTTCAATGTTCAGAGCAGAATTTCCGTACAATCTTTAACCACGTCACCAGTTGCCTCTTTGTTCATAAAGTGGATGGCACACTGTTGGATGTCAACGATCGCGTGCTTGAACGATATGCCCTAGAGCGAGAACAAGCCTTAAACCTTTCACTGTTGGGTGACTACTCGGCACCAGATAATCCTTTCCATCTTGCCCAAGATTATTGGACGAGGGCGTTTGCTGGAGAAATCGTTCGTTTTGAATGGAAATCGAAAGAAAGCCACAATAACGAGGTTTTTGACGTTGATATCACCCTCAATCGCATTACCTGGAATCATGAACCTGTCATTCTTGCCAATGTGCGGGATATTAGCGATCGCAAGCAGGCAGAAATCGCCCTGAGGCAAAGCGAAGCACGCCTGAAGCTCGCTTTAGAAGTCGTCCCTATAGTTGTCTGGGAAGTCGATTTGGCGACCGATCGCTTCTTTTTTACCAGCAGCCAAACAGGGCAATTAGTGTCTGGTGAAATGCCTCGCCTGGAACACCAAGAAAAGCTAGTTTATCCCGATGATCAAGAAGCCGTCGATCGCAACTATCATGAAGCGCTAGCAAACCAAGGGACCCTCCAGCTAGAGCATCGACTCCGCTCAGAGACTTCACCGGAGGGATGGCACTGGGTGCAAGTGAATGGCACTGTTCAAACGGACGAAGCTGGCAACCCTACCCGCGTCGTTGGCATCTCGTTTGATATTCATGCTCGCAAACAGGCAGAACTGAGGCAACAGCAGCAGGCAGAAGCCGACCAATTGTTGGCAACGATTGCTCAAACCATTAACCAATCGGTACGGCTAGATCAGGTTCTAGAAGCTTGCTTAGAGACAATCCGACAATTTCTGGGATGCGATCGCGTCCTCATCTGCCGCTTCGATACCGATTACAATGTCGTGATTGAACGAGAAGCCCTGTCTCGGCTTGAGCTATCCCTCCTGCAACAAACCATTGAAGATCCCTGTTTCGGTCAAGGTTGGGCAGAACGCTACCGTCAGGGATACATCACGGTCTGCGCCAATGCTCAAGCTTCTGATCTCACACCCTGCTATGCAACATTGCTGGCGCAGATGCGGGTACAGGCAAGCTGTGTGGTTGGCATCTTACAAGGCGACCAGATTTGGGGCTTAATGATAGTGCACGATTGCGGCGCACCCCGCCAATGGCGACAATCTGAAATTGATTTGCTCAAACAATTAGGATTGCAAGTCGGCACTGCCAGCCAAAAAGCCAGCCTTTATACCCAGATCGAAAATCAGTTAGCGCAAAAAGAAGTGCTGCTCAAAGAAGTGAATCATCGAGTGAAAAATAATCTTCAGATGATCTCTGCCATGCTGTGGTTGCAGAGTGAAGCAGCAAACAATCCCATCGTTTCTGGGGCACTAGCCAACACACGTAATCGGCTACAAGCCATGTCCCTGATCCATGAAATCCTTTACCAATCTAGCGACTTAGGACAGATTAACTTTCACGACTACATTCAGCGTCTGGCTAATAATATTTTGATCGCTTGTAGCACAAGCCCTGATCAAATCAAGTTGCTCTTCCGCCTGCAACCCATCGCTTTAAACCTGGAAACCGCTATTTCTTGTGGCTTACTCCTCAATGAATTGATTACCAATGCCATTAAGCATGGCTTTCCTGATCGACGCTCCGGCGAAATTCACATCATCTTAAAACAAGCCGTTCAACTTGAATCTATGACTCAAATTTCAGCAGAAACACCAACAACAAACTTCTCTAGCCACTCATCTCAAGCCATTTCTCGCTATATTTTGATCGTGCAGGACAACGGTGTTGGCATTCCAAAAGCGCTCAATCTTAACAAGTTGCAATCATTGGGATTGAAAATCGTCTACGATCTGGCCCGGCAGCTTGATGGCAGTATTGAGTATGAACACAAGCGTGGCACTCGATTTCGCTTGATTTTTCCGGTCGTGGAGCGTCGTTAAGCGCTTTAGTCCGCAGGCTAAAAGCATGCTTGGTTCAACAGGGGTATGAAAAGATTTCTAGCATTCAAATAAGAATTCGATCGTTCTCATCTATTCTTGTAAAAGTAGAAAAAGTAGTTCAATTTTTTGCATACGATAAATTTTTCAGGCTTAGATCTTCGCTGATGTCATACCCACTCATCCTTCTAGTAACGGTCGTTTTAATTATCACTGGAGCAAACAGAGCAGGTGTCTAATACTAGAATTTTGGTTGTCGAAGATGAAATCCTGATTGCTAGAGAGATTGAAGGTTGTCTGTGTCAGTTGGGCTATGAAGTAGTCGGTTTAGCTACTAAAGCAACCACAGCGCTACGGCAGATCGCAGAGGCTCAACCTGATTTAGTCTTACTTGATATTCGGCTGAAAGGCGATCTGGATGGCATTTCGGTGGCTGAGCAGATGCACGATCGCTTTCAAATTCCGTTCATCTACCTCACCGCCTATGTAGATGATGAAACCTTGGAACGGGCAAAACTTACCCACCCTTCTGGTTACATTCTCAAGCCGTTTAAGCAGAATGATTTACGCGTAGCCGTTGAAATAGCGTTGGCTCGCCATCAGGCTGAGGCTAAGACCCAAAAGACGCATCGAGCCAGCACAGACCATTTATCCTTTGAGTATCTCTCGATTCTCTCGCACGAACTTCGTAATCCACTGGCAGCCATCCAGCTTTCGACTGCAATGCTAGGCGATAGTCGTTATCCCATTGGTGAAGCAAAGAAAGAGCAATTACTTCAGTGTATTCAAGCTTCAACCAGTTCTATGACTCAGTTGATTGAAGACGTGATGACAATGGGGCAAGCAGACCACCATGAAACTCTGATTGATGCTGAAACAATTGAGCTTGTAGAGTTTTGTCAAACGTTACTTAGACCCCTTCAATGTCATCCCAGTCGCCAACATACGGTGACTTTTTCGTATCCCGCGCAGCGTATCTTTGCAAAGGTAGATCAGAAATTGCTGCGCCAGCTTCTCAATAACTTGATTAGCAATGCGATCAAATACTCACCAATGGATAAACTGATTCTGCTGAAGCTTTATCGTACTCATGAAGCAATTTACTTTGAAGTGCACGATTCAGGCATTGGCATCCCACCTGAAGACTTAGAACATCTGTTTCAACCCTTTCAACGGGGCAAAAATGTGGGTAAATTGCCAGGAACAGGGCTAGGGCTAGCGATCGCGAAACGAGCCGCAGAACTTCATGCTGGAGAAATCACCGTGGAGAGCCAAATTGGTCGTGGCACCACGTTCACGGTGAAGCTACCTAGCCATCACTAGGCTACCGTCGTTTCTTTGTACAAGGAGGGTAGGATTGCCGCAGAAATTCCGCTAGCAAATTCGTTAAAGAAAAACGAAGCTTGGAAAAAAGCCTCTGTAACATCCTATGAATCGGAGTCGGTTGCTCTGCACAGTTCCCTACAATGAATGCAGAGACGCTACAAGAGTACCAAACCAGTATGCCCAAGACTGTTGCAGATATTATGACCCGTGACCCGCTGACGGTAACGCCAGAGACGCCTCTTACAGAAGTGATTCGGACGATCGCCGAGAAAAAAATTAGTGGTTTGCCCGTGGTTGATGACGCAGGCAAGCTAGTGGGGGTCATTTCTGAAACTGACCTGATGTGGCGGGAAACCGGAGTCACGCCACCACCCTATATCATGCTTCTAGATAGCGTGATTTATCTGGAGAATCCCGGCCACTATGAACGCGAATTGCACAAAGCGCTGGGGCAAACCGTTAAGGACGTGATGAGTCAGAAGCCAATTACGGTCACCCCAGACAAACCTCTACGGGAAGCCGCTCAAACCCTCCATGAACACAAAATTCATCGCTTGCCTGTACTAGATGCCGATGAGCAAGTAGTTGGCATCCTTACGCGTGGCGACATCATTCGAGCAATGGCGGCCGAGCAGGACGGTTGAGGAGAAAGGTGGGAGGGGGATTAAGAGTTTTGAGTTCTCAACAGGCATCATTGATTAATGAAAGTAATCAGTGCATAGCAATAACGTGCTTAACAACTGTCAACAGCCCCCCTGCCCTCGCTGCCTCCTCACCCCTCACTTCAAGAACGACGAGATTATTAGCTATGAGCATCACACCTGAATCAGTTGGCGTGTTATTGAAGTCGTCAGATTTTGGCGATCGCCTGCGGGCCGTAAACCAAATCAGACAATTAGAACCCACGATCGGCTTTGGACTGATTCAGACTGCCATTCAAGACACCAACCCACGGGTACGGTATGCAGCCGTCAGCCAGTTGGCAACCTTGGGGCAGCAAGATTTGCCTCACGTGACCGCGATTCTGCGCGATCGACTGCGAGACGATGACCCAGACGTACAAGCTGCTGCTGCTGACTCAGTAGGCGCGCTTCAATTAACTGAGCTCTTTGATGACTTGCAACAGCTCTACCACACCAGTTCTGAATGGTTGGTTAAATTCAGTATTGTTGCCGCTTTAGGCGAATTAGGTGATAGACGAGCATTTGAGCTACTTGAAGAAGCCCTGAAATCGGATAATGAATTGCTGCAAACAGCGGCGATCGGATCCTTGGGTGAGTTGGGTGACGATCGCGCGATTCAATTGCTCATTCCTTTTGCTGCTAGCGCCGACTGGCAAACTCGCTACCGAGTCGTACAAGCACTTGCACATTTGAACGGGTCAACCGCTCGTTCAACCCTGGAAACTCTGGCGCAAGACGATATGGAACAGGTTGCTCAAGAAGCCCGTAACTACCTCAAACAGTAGCGCCACAGAGCCTTGAAAGCGTTTGCTCAGTCAATGAGCTTTAAGCGACCCGTTTGAATGTGGTCAAAAATACGATTGATCTTAGTGCGATCGCTGTCTGCTAACCGTTGCTCAGCCAACAAAATGGACGTGAGTTTGAGGTGCTCTTGACGGGACATTTCACCCACCGTAAGAATGCGATCGACCATCTGATGAAGCGCTGAATTCGGGTTACTCTGAAGACTCCGCATGATGCTCACCTGCTTACATTATTTGATTACCTGATAATTGATTGTTCCCCTCACTCCTCACCTTCTAGCAAGGGTTGAATATCGACTGTGCAAGGATAGAGGCACACATGATGAAGAATCGGTGAAGCTTTGGGCAGAAGGCAGAGGGCAGAGAGGGTAGGGTTTTGAGTTCTAAGTTTTGAGCTTTGAGTTGAGTTTTGCTCCTCATCGCCCCCCGGCTTCCCCTGCCCCCTCTGCTTCCTCTTCCCCCCTGCTTCCCCTGCTCCCCTTGCTTCCTCTGCTCCCCTTGCGCTTCATTCCCTAGAGCTTTGCTAAGGTAAACAAGTAGCAACTACTTAGACACCTGAGCATGCAAGTCCATCGGCTGCCAGCGCTATCAGATAACTACATTTTTCTCTTGCATGACCCAGCGCAAAACGTTGCAGCAGTGGTTGATCCGGCTGATGCAGTGCCTGTTCTGCATTGCTTGAAAACGTTGGGTGCCGAACTGGTCGCCATTTTGAACACACATCATCATGCTGATCATGTAGGGGGCAATACCAGTCTGTTGCAGCAGTTTCCTGATGCGGTTGTGTATGGCGGGGCTGAAGATCGAGGTCGGATTCCCGGACAGCAGGTGTTCTTGCAGGAGGGCGATCGCGTTTCGTTTGGCGATCACGAAGCTAAGGTGCTATTTGTTCCCGGTCACACCCGCGCTCACATTGCTTACTATTTTGCACCTGTAACTGCAAACGAAGCTGGTCATCTATTCTGCGGCGATACGCTCTTTTCTGGGGGTTGTGGCCGTTTGTTTGAAGGCACCCCTACACAGATGGTGCAGTCTCTTAACAAGCTGCGCACCTTGCCAGACAACACTTGCGTTTGGTGCGCTCACGAATACACGTTGAAGAATCTTGAGTTTGCCTTAACCGTAGACAGCGCCAATGCGGCATTGCAGCAGCGTTTTGCAGCGGTGAACGTTGCTCGCAGCCAGCATGAGGCAACCATACCGTCAAATTTGGGAGTAGAAAAACACACGAATCCATTTCTGCGCTGGGACAATGCAGGGATTCAAGCAGCCGTGCAAGCAGACAATGACATTCAAACCTTTGCCCGCTTGAGAGGCATGAAAGATCGGTTTTAGCTCAAGTGCTGGTTAAACACATGTCTACAGAACGTCGGGCTACTGTTGCGCTTGCGATAGCCGTTTTACTTGGCCCGATACCAGCGCACGTTGTAGCATTGTCAGTGCTGTGACATCATGCAAATTGCAATTGTCGCTAATGTGCTGGCAGAGAGTCTGCTCTGCCTCAGTCGTCAAATAACCACGACAAAGCGCTTTTTGTACCACCTGATTGATTAGACTCATCAGACACCCCTCTTGCTGAGCTTTATGAATCCAGTATGAAGTTCAGGCAGCGTGAGCAGTGTGACGTTCAAGGTGGTTGGCGTGTGATGTGTTGGAATTAGTCAGGTGACAAAGTCTTGGCAACTCTAGTGATGTATCAACAAGCGATCGGTGATGCAACTCACGTGCAGTACTCGATCGTCTGCTGGCTCTTTTAGCCGCAAGCGTGTTGCTCTGCTAGAGAACTCTCTAAAATGGAAGTAGAGTAAACTGTCGATGCAATTTGATCCAAGCTGAAACCCTTGAACTTTTGGAATGGCCGCGGCTTTGCCAGCACCTATCGACCTTTGCGGCAACGAAGCTAGGCGCGATCGCGGCTCAGCGGCTCCGTATGCCTGATACGCAAGCTGAAACGTTGACCTTATTGGCCCAAACACAAGAAATTTATGCGTTAGAAAGCCGTCTCAGCACTGGCCTAAAGTTTGACGGCATTACAGATATTGGTGAATCGCTAGAACGGGCAGAGCGCCGTGGCTTGCTGTCTGGCGAAGAACTGCTGGCGATCGCCACTACACTAGCTGGAATGCGTCAGCTCAGGCGTGTCATCGACAGTCAGCCAGATCTAATAGTGCTGAACGCGCTCATTGAAGATCTGCGTACCTACCCTGAACTGGAGCAAGAGATTCACCGTTGCATTGACGAGCGTGGTCAGGTTGCCGATCGAGCTACGCCCAAACTGGCTGGCATTCGGGAACAGCAGAAACACCTGCGCGATCGAGTCCATAGCATCCTGCAAAGCCTCCTACAGCGCAAAGCAAACGCCGTTCAAGAAAGCTTGATCACCCAGCGCGAAGGACGCTTCGTCATCCCAGTCAAGGCTCCGCAAAAAGACGCCATCCCCGGCATCGTTCACGATACCTCCATGAGCGGTGCAACGCTGTATGTTGAGCCGCAAGCCACCGTTAACCTCAACAACCAACTCCGCCAACTTCAGCGCCAGGAGCAAGTTGAAGAAGAGGCCATTCGGCAAGCGCTCACCGATCAAGTTGCTGCCGTAAAGCCTGATTTAGAACGGCTGTTGGCGATCGCCATTATCCTTGACCTCGCTACTGCCCGCGCCCGCTACAGTTTGTGGCTAGAAGCCAACCCGCCCCGCTTCATCGCGCGAGTAAACGAGCACCCCACACCTCACAACTCACACCCCATACTCGAACCGATCGTCCTCCGCCATCTTCGTCATCCCCTCCTCCTCTGGCAACAGCAGCATGAGCAGGGGCGACCTGTCGTGCCGATCGATCTCGTCATCCAGCCTCATATCCGTGTCGTTGCCATTACTGGGCCAAACACAGGCGGCAAAACCGTCACACTCAAAACGCTTGGGCTTGTTGTCCTGATGGCAAAAGTCGGGTTATTTGTGCCCGCTCGTGAACCTGTCGAATTGCCCTGGTTCGATCAGGTGCTAGCAGACATCGGCGATGAGCAATCCTTGGAACAAAGCCTCTCTACCTTTTCGGGGCATATTCGGCGGATTAGTCGAATCTTGGAGGCATTAGGAGAGAGGAATGAGAAGGCAGGAGAGAGGGGTGAGGAGGTAGGAGAGGCAAAAGAAGCAAAAGAAGCAGGGGAAGCAGAGGGAGCAGGGGAAGTAGGAGAAGCGGAGGCAAAGGAAGCGGAGGAAGAAGAGGAAGAAGAGGAAGAAGGGGATGAGGTTTGGGTTTCAACTCAAAACTCAAAACTCAAAACTCAAAACTCCCTTACGCCCCACTCCCCACTCCCCACTCCCTACGCCCTGGTTCTCTTAGACGAAGTAGGCGCTGGCACCGATCCATCTGAAGGCAGCGCGTTGGCGATCGCGTTGCTCAAGCATCTTGCAGATCATGCAGGCTTGACCATTGCCACGACCCACTTTGGTGAACTGAAGGCGCTAAAGTACGAGGACGATCGGTTTGAAAATGCCTCCGTTGAGTTTGACGATGTGTCGCTATCGCCAACTTATCGCTTGCTGTGGGGTATTCCAGGACGATCAAATGCGCTGACGATCGCGCGTCGTTTGGGGTTAGATGCCAGCGTTGTGAAACAGGCACAGACCTACGTGGGCGGTGCGTCGGAAGATGTGAACCAGGTGATTGCAGGACTAGAAGCGCAACGTCGCCGTCAAGAAACCAAGTCTCAAGAGGCCGCCCAACTGCTGGAAAGTGCCGAACGTCTCCATCGGGAACTGTCTCGTAAAGCCGCATCCCTTAAAGAGCGGGAACAGTCTTTGCAACAGGCGCAGGAACAGGCCGTACAAGCTGCGATCGTCGAGGCAAAGAGTGAAATTGCGCAGGTGATTCGCCAACTCCAGCAAGGTCCTGTCTCAGCCCAAGCGGCACAGCAAGCAACCGACTCGCTGAATCAGCTTGCTGAGAATCGTCTACCCTCACGGCAACGCAAACCACCCAAACCGGGGTTTCGTCCACAGGTGGGCGATCGCATCCGCATTCCACGTCTGGGACAAACGGCTGAAGTCCTCACTGCGCCCAACGACGATGAAGAAATCACCGTTCGGTTTGGGTTGATGAAAATGACCGTGCCGATCGATGATGTGGAATCGTTGGATGGGGAGAAGGCGGTTAAGCAGCAGAAGGCAGAGGGCAGAGGGCAAGAAACAGAATTCAGGAGTCAGAATTCAGGAGTCAGGAGTCAGAATTCAGGAAACACGCAAAACGATCTAGCACCCCACACCCCACACCCCACACCCGATAGCCCCATCATCCGCACTGCTCGTAACACGATCGACATTCGCGGTAGTCGTGTAGCCGATGCCGAACCCTTGATCGAGCAAGCGATCGCAAAGGCTTATGAGAGCGGTGTTCTGTGGATTATCCACGGACATGGAACGGGTAAGCTGCGGCAAGGAGTTCACGACTTTTTACAGCACCATCCTCAGGTGGAACGCTATGAACTGGCAAGCCGTGCCGATGGTGGAGCAGGTGTAACGCTAGCTTACTTGCGTTAGTCGATGGATTTAAAGCGCGATCCGCCTGTAGTAACCATCGGTCTGGTCTATCCAAGCCTAACTGCTAAAGTGCTGAAACCCCTGCTCAAGCGTTAATCGCTCATCTGGCGCGTTCCCATTTGTGTCTACAAGCCAAACTTCTTGAGCAGTCGTAATAGTGCCCACGATCGCCGCGCTACCACCCAACTGTTCTACCAATAGCTGCGCCCATTCCAACGGTAAACAAAGCACCAGTTCAAAATCTTCGCCGCCATACAGTGCCCACTCCAGCGCTTGCTCGGTGCCCATCCATTTTGTTAAAGCTGGAGCAATGGGCATCTGGCTGCGCTCAATCCTGGCTCCTACACGACTGGCACGGCAGATTTGGATCACGGCATCAGCTAAGCCATCACTGCTGTCCATGCCTGCGATGTGGGTGAGGGGTGTGGGGTGTGGGGTGAGGGGTGCAGGAGTAAAGGTGAGCGTTGAGTACAGAGCAGCAATAGCTTGAATTCCTTCCTGTACTTCTTTTATCTTCTCTGCGTCTCCGCGTCTCTGCGGTTCTACACCTTGCCTTAATCTCCAAAGCAACTCCACCACATCCAACCGAGGGTTAGGGCGCTGGTGAGCTTGAATGAGCATAGCGCGATCATCCTCATTGAGCGATCGCCCACTTTCAGGATGTAGCAACAGTTCCAAGCCTGCTCTCGATGCACCATGAAAGCCTGTTACCACGATCACATCCCCTGGTTGAGCCGCAGAACGACGAATGATTCGATTTGGCTCAGCTTCCCCAAACGCGGTAATCGCGATCGTGATAACGGGCGACCGACATAAATCTCCCCCCACGATCGCTGACTTGTATTGGCTTAAGCACGCTGTCAGCCCCCGATACAGTCCTTCTACCCAGACCACTGGTACATTCTCAGGGAGACCCAGACCGACGGCGATGCCCAAGGGCGTTGCGCCCATTGCTGCCAAATCAGATAGGTTCGCAGCAGCGGCTCTCCAACCAGCATCTTCTGATGAAGTTGTTTGGTCACTAAAATGTACGCCATCTACCAAAATATCGGTCGTGACAATCAGCGATCGTCCTGGCTGCGTTATTAGCACAGCCGCATCATCGCCGATTAAGTCGGCCTGACAAAACGACTGCACGATTTTGAGCAAGCCTTGTTCACCGATTGCTTGAACAGTTAGAACAGGATCTTGTTTTGGCTCATCCATGCAAACGCTGACTCAATTAAGGTAGATGCCTTTGCAACCAGTCCACCAAATCCGTGCGTGCCGTAAACAAGCAAAGCTTCACCCAGGTCTTCCAGAAGCGCTAAGGGTAGGATTGCGATTTGCGCTTGCATTGCCTCATCAATCGTGCCAGACCGCCGCGTTAATTGACGCAGAATTAAGGTGACACCTTCTTCTTGCCGTCCTTCTTGAAGGATCTCCTGATAAATCACCGACTCCCGCATCATGCCTTCCCGAAATATCTGTTTCACCAGTGCTTTCTTAAAGCGTAGCCCTGCTAAGAGTTGCGTGTAAGCCGAAACCTGCTGCCGCTGCTGCGTCGATTCTATCTTACTGACTTGCTGAGCAACCTGATTAAGTAGTTGTTCTGGCGCTTTAGCTGCCGCTAGGGGTGCCAGTGGTAAAAGAGCAACATCGTTGAGGAGCAGTGCAGGATCTAACTGCCACATCTTAATGACGCTGTATTCATAGCGCGTTGCTTCCACCGCAAACGTTGTTTCGATCGCATCCCGCTCTGAGGGTGGCAGCAGCAACACGATCGCCTGAGTAATGGGCAAGCGGTAGAGGCGATACAGCCGCACCCAGTAGTCCAACATGCGTAGCGGTAGGGGCGGATCAGACTCCAACTTGACCTGAAATTCCAGATGCAAAAGGCGATCTTGGGTTTGCAGAAAGGTGACTGAATCGGCTCGAATGGGTTCAATGCTCAGTTCAGTTTTCAGCACCTTGACCACTGCTTGTGGCTCACCAAGAATCCATGCAGCAAAGCGAGCAGGATGCTGTTGCGATAGCAGTTTACAGAGGTTATCAAAGGGCATGAAGCCATCACTCAAACAAGGCTCTGGACGGCGTTGCTAAACTCAGTGTTTTTTGGCGTTGCCGAATTTAGGAATCTGCTAAGAAATAAAATCCCAAATTGAAGGGTGTAGGAGTGGATGGGTGGATGAACCGTGGGATATTATTTTCCGGCGAGTCCCTAAGCTCAGTGGTTGCTAGATTACCGTTTGCCAGCAAAGGTGAAGGCACGAAAGTGGAGGGCTTGTTGCTCGATGCGGTTGGCAAGGCGGTCACACACCAGATTACAAAGTTCAAAAATTAGGTCGTCTTCAACGCTGTAATATGCCAATGTGCCCTTGCTACGTCGATTGAGAATACCTGCCTGCATCATGACTTTCAAATGCTTTGAGACATTAGCTTGGCTGGTGTCAGTGGCTTCGACCAGATCTTGGACGCATTTCTCACCATCACGGAGGAGGTTGAGAATCCGCAGGCGCATAGGCTCGCCCAGAACGCTGAAATATTCAGCAACCTGTTGAACAACTTCTTGCGAAGGCTTTGCAGATTTCATGCAACTTTAATGTGAGGGTCATGATCCCCAGATTTTAGCCACTTGACTGCTGTATAGCAATAGAGTATTTGATGACAATTCAAAATTATCTAGAATTTCATCATTAACTCGGCAAATCTGGCAGTTAGATTAAGCAACTGCAATTATTTTAAGCAGTTTGTCTTTCTTTAGGAAGAGGGGTACGAACCAGAAAGCATAGACTTGCTCTGAACGGTTAATCTGGATTAAGGCGCAAGAGTAGTTGACCATACTCGATCGGTTCGCCGTTCTGTACTAAAATTTCGACGACTTCGCCTCCTACATCCGCTTCCAACTCATTCATGAGCTTCATCGCTTCGATAATGCAAACCGTTTGCCCTTTACGAATGCGATCGCCTACTTCAACGAACGGCGGTTCGTCGGGAGCCGCAGCACGGTAGAAGGTGCCAACCATCGGTGAATTAATCTCGATCAACCGACGGTCGGCTTTGCTCTCTCGTTTGATGTCGCTTGCAGTTGGCTGAGCCTGCGTTGAAGGGGGCATTTCAGCGCTGTGCCTAGCAGCAGACTCTCCACGAGTATCGCCTAATGCTTGCGGTAAGACAGCGTTTTCAGGCGTTTGGAGATATGCACGATCGTCAGCATAGAGCCGATCTTCAACACGAATGCCTCGACGCAGCGTTAGTTCAAAATCATCGCTTTTTAAGGTTAGCTCCGCGATGTCGGTCTGGTTGATTGCCGCCAGAAGTTCACGGAGTGCATTTATATCCAATGACACAGTTAATGTAGACCTCAAATGTAGGGTTAAGGGTAAGAAGAGCGGCTAGAGGATTCAGAGCTAAAGGCTAGAACGTGATTTCTCTTTATCCTTTAGCCTTCTGCTTTACTGCTCTCTACCCAAATAAGAATCATTACGAGTATCCACTTTGATGCGCTCTCCGATCGTGATGAAAAGCGGCACCATGACTTGAGCGCCCGTTTCGACGATCGCCGGTTTGGTGCCACCCGTTGCGGTATCCCCTTTCACACCTGGATCTGTCTGAGTCACCTCAAGTACGACAGAGTTGGGCAATTCCACCTCCATCACCTGCTCGCCCCAGCGCACCACATTCACTTCCATCCCTTCTTTGAGGTACTTCACGCGATCGCCAATCTGTTTCGCGTTCAGACGGGCTTCTTCATACGTCTCCATTTCCATAAAGACGAAGTCATCTCCATCCTTGTACGTGTGCTGCATGGTGTTTTTTTCCAGGGTTGCCTGGGGCACGGTTTCACCCGCCCGGAATGTACGCTCCATGACGTTTCCGGTTTGGACGTTTTTTAGCTTCGTTCGCACAAACGCAGACCCTTTACCGGGCTTGACGTGCAAAAACTCAACGACTCGCCAAACGGCTCCGTCTAGCTCGATGCTAACGCCCGGTCGAAAGTCATTACTAGAGATCATGAGTGTGTGTCGGGAGAAAAGGTTCGGCATCTCATTGTACCGCTCTGGGGATACCACGATGAAAAGGCGGCGGAAGAAGGGGGAAGGGATGAGGGATGAGAGATAAAGGATGAAAGTTTTAAGCGAGATCTCTGCGCCTCTACGGTTTCTTGTTCTCCTCTTACCCGCTGTTTTGGTAGTGCCCTCGATGTGGCAAGATGAATGAGGGCAACTTGCCTTGTGGCGTAGTTACTCGATCGTCTGCCGACTTGCCGTTGGGTTGGCAAAACGCCTCTAACTGTTCGCTAAATTTGAGCAATTCTTACTGAGACATGCAACTACAAGGCTTTGACCGCTTCAAAGATTGGCTAAAAACAGGCGCAATCCTGCTGCTGCTGCTGGTTTTTTCTGTAGGGTTGAGTGCTACGGCGGCGGCTAGCCCTACGACTATCATGCCTGCTGGTAATGCCATTACCGATGGAAAGGCGTTATTGCGCTACTCGTTGCCGATCGACAATACGCCTGTTCGAGAGCTGCAACGCAGCTTAGAAGATATTGCAACGCAACTGCGGGCCAATCGTCGGTGGGGCGCGATCGCAGGCGATGTTAAAAAAGCCAATTGGGTGTTGCGTGATCAAGAAGCGGCTCTGCTTGCCAGCGTTCCCGAAGCAAACAAAGCCGAAGCCGAAGCCTTGATTGCTCAAATCAAAGAAGGTCTGACACCGTTACAAACGGCAGTCGAAGCCAAAGATAAGGTACAAACGTCTGAACAGCGACTGGTCTTGCTCGACTTGGTTGGGCAGTTGGAAGAGAGCATGGTGGAGGGCTTTCCCTTTGAGGTGCCAGCCGCTTACAGCAATCTGCCTCAGCTTAAAGGTCGCGCGACGATCGAATTCACAACCAACAAAGGCAAGATCACGGCGATCGTGGATGGCTACAGCGCTCCAGTGACAGCCGGAAATTTTGTGGATTTAGTGAAGCGCGGTTTCTACAACAACTTACCCTTTACCCGCTCTGAAGAATCTTACGTGCTACAAATCGGTGATCCACCTGGAGAAGATGTCGGCTTCATCGATCCCAAAACGAAAAAGTATCGCGCCATCCCACTAGAGGTGCTGGTGCAAGGAGATACTGAACCGACTTACGAAATCACGCTAGAAGATGCAGGACGCTATAAAGATCAGCCTGTATTGCCCTTTTCGTCCTATGGCGCGCTGGCAATGGCACGTCCTGGTGAAGATCCAAACGGTGGTTCTTCTCAGTTCTTTTTCTTTCTCTTTGAGCCAGAGCTAACGCCAGCCGGACGCAACTTGCTGGACGGTCGCTACTCAGTGTTTGGCTACGTCATTGAAGGGAAAGACGTGCTAGAGCAATTGAGAGCCGGAGACAAGGTTGAGTCTGCGAAGGTTATCCAAGGGTTAGATCAGCTTGCAGAACCAGACGTTGCTTAAGTGGCAGGATAGGGATAGACAACAGCTACCTCAACATCTGGAGCGATCGAGTAGTCAGAAATTCAAGAAAAGCTTGTACGCGAGGTGAAAGATTCCGTCGATGGGTAAACACGGCTTGTACCATTCGGCTGGGTAGCTGCTCACCTTCAAGCAATACGCTTAAGCGTTTACTGCGAAGATCCGATTCAACTTGAAACCGCAAAACATAGATAATGCCAAGTCCAGCGAGTGCCGCTGAACGTAAAACATAGCCATTGTCTGAGTCGAAATTGCCTGAAACGGGTATTTCCTGTTCTGTTGCATTGGTCAGAAATCGCCAAGGTAGTGGATGACCACTACTAATAAAGCGCAAACAGTTGTGGTTGAGCAGTTCTTCTGGTGTGGTTGGCACACCATGAGCCTCTAGATAGGTCGGTGAAGCGCAAACAACATAGGGAATTTCGCCCAAGTGTTTACGGATCAAACTTGAGTCGTCTAGCGTGCCCATCCGAATGGCAACATCAATGCTTTCTTCTACCAGGTCTACAAAGCGATCGGTTAGCCGTAGATCAACCTGCAATTCAGGATACTGCTGAAGAAAGTCTGGAATCCACTGAGCCAGCATGAGATGACCAAAATCGTGTGGTGCCGACACGGTTAGTTTGCCTCGTGGTTGATCGCGCGACATGACACGATCGTTTGCCTCTTCAAGTTCGGCTAAAAGCTGTGCGATGCGTTCGTAGTAAGCTGTACCTTCGGCTGTTAGGCTCAGCGATCGTGTGGTTCGTTGCAGCAGTCGCACTCCTAGCTGATCTTCTAGTTTTGCCACTCGTTTGCTAATGGCGGATGGCGTAGTGTCGAGGATACGGGCAGCAGCACTGAAACTCCCTGCCTGTACACTCTGAACGAAGGCGATCAGTTCGGTCAAATGATTCAGCATTGTTATCAAAATGACTACATTTAAGAAACTCAGGCACAGATGTTTTGCTATATAGCCTGTTTCTCTTCTAACACGGAACAAGCTAACGTCAATTCAGTTCTCAGACAAAAGTAGAAACTGAAATGAAAGCAATTCAAATTGAAGCAGTCGGCGCACCAGAAGTATTGCAGTGGCAGGATATACCAGAACTCCCTGAACCTGCCGCAGGTCAAGCACGAGTCAAATTGTTTGCAGCAGGATTGAACTACATTGATGTGTACTTGCGGAGTGGAACCTATCTGCATAACTTTCCCCTACCGACCATTCCTGGTTTAGAAGGCGCAGGCTTTGTGGAAGCCATTGGGTCAGGCGTTGAAACCGTCAAACCGGGCGATCGCGTTGCTTACTACGGCGTATTAGGTTCCTATGCTGAGGCGATTAATGTGCCTGTCGATCGCTTGGTTCCCTTACCAAACGATATCAGCTTTGAGCAGGGCGCAGCGTTTCCACTGCAAGGCGTGACAGCACAGTATTTGCTCCACGATTACGTGGCATTAAAGCCTGGTACAAGCGTGTTGATTCATGCAGCAGCAGGTGGCTTGGGCTTGCTATGTGTGCAATGGGCAAAGCATTTGGGAGCGCAGGTGATCGGTACAGTTTCTACTGAAGCCAAAGCGCAAGCCGCTTATGCCGTTGGCGCTGATCACGTCATTCTGTACACTCAACAAGATTTTGTAGCAGAAACAAGACGATTCACAGAAGGTCGCGGAGTCGATCTAGTGCTGGATGGAGTGGGTAAAGCCACGTTTGCAGGCAGTTTACAAGTTGCCGCTACGGATGGAACGGTTGTCAGCTACGGTTGGTCAAGCGGACGACCTGATTTGATCGCGCCTACAGATTTGATTGGGCGATCTCGAAGAGTCGCTGGAGCAGATCTTGCCAACAAAGCCCCCACCCGTGAAATTCTACTCCAAAGGGCAAATGCAGTTCTGGAAGGGATTCAGGCAGGATGGTTGCAATTACAGATCGATCGAGTCTTGCCTTTGTCTAAGGCAGCAAAAGCGCATCAATTGCTAGAGAGCCGCGCATCCATTGGTAAGATCCTACTGAAAACTCATACATGAAGCTGGCACCTCAAGTTTAGGCTATTAGTCTACTTCAGCAGCGTCAGTACGCAAATCCCTTTCATCGAACCAGCCTTGATAAAGGGATTTGTAGTCACTGATAAGTTATAGCAGTACGCACTTAATCCCCTCACAATCAAGTCATGGCAATTTTTGAGTGGATCTTTTTAATTGGTTTTGGTGTGTTAGCTGGCAGTTCCATCACCAACATTTTGCAAAAGCAACAGCAGCAGTCTCGCTTAGAGCAAGCCTTCTATCATCTGCTGGAAGCTGAAAACGGCAACATTTCGCTTATTCAGCTTGCGGCGGCAGCACGGGTGAATGCGGCACTTGCCAAAAACTATCTCGATACTCAAGTGAAATTCTTTGGAGCAGTGCCCGAAGTGGACGACGATGGCGATGAGTTCTACCGCTTTCCCAAGTTGCGCCGCTGGAGTGAACCGGAAGAGTGGCAGTGAGGGGAGCTTTTAGCTTTCAGCGGTCAGCGGTCAGCTATGAGCTACAAACCACTCAGCCTGTCGCTACATACAGCAACGCCGCTGTATGTAGCGACGTTGAATGCAGATCTGTAGCTTACCAACATCAGCCTCCTCATTAAAGCTGAAAGCTGACGGCTGACCGCTTCTGCTCACAGCGGAAAATCCCGCTTAAAGCTTTCACGCGTGAGCGGCTGATCGAGCATCAAGCCTTCGCCGCCCAGCGTTTCCAGTGGTTGTCCTTCTACAGATACCCACACCTTTGCGTTTGGATTGAGGCTAGTAGCGGTGTAAAGCACTTGTCCTAATCTACCTGTCATGGAGGTGCTGCCGCCGCCCTGTGTGAAGTCTTTTGATAGATCGATATGAATACCGTCATCTTTGACTATGAGGCTGCGAAGTTTGGTCTCAGGAGGAATGGTGGTTGTGACCGTAGCGTTTTTAGGGCCTGCTAATAGTTCTTCAATCGCACCTGACAAAACGGCATTCGGGCTGCCGTTTGATTTAACGGTTGCAGGACTTGGGCTAAGGGCGATCGCGTTTCCCGACGTTTGTAGCCAGTAAACCTGAAGTGGCTTCGTTTGAGAGGCTGGAGCGGTAGTAGCAGGTGGTTGCGTCGTAGGAGGAGCAGACGTGATCGGGGGAGCCTTTTGCTGCTCTGGCGACCCCTGCCCCTGCTCGATTGCGCTGGGAGACGAGGTTTGATGTGACGATTGCCACCCCCACCAGGCAACCGCACTACCCGTTGCCAGCACTAAAGCGGATAGCCCTGCCATGATTCCAAGCGGGAGTTGACGACGCGATCGTTGGTCTTCCATAATCCATTCTCCTTACAAGTAACCAGGCCATTTGAGGGGCTTTTTCCAGTAACTACAGTCTACGCAGCGCCTTTTCGGAAACAGGGAATGTTTATCTAAAGTAAGGCGCTGAATTGAGTAAATTTTATCGATGAATCACATTTTGCACCTAACGTAACGAGTCTGGCGCTAGCTGAATGAATGCTGCAACGTTGATCTGCTGTTCCGTTACGTTTAATTGCAAGATTCTTGCCGTGATGCCAGACTTTTCTAGCTGCCGTAGGTCGAATTGATCGCTAATACCATTGGCGATCGGACGAATTACCTGTTCTGGTACCGCTTCATTATTAATAAGCACAGTGGGGTTAATGAGTCGTAGCTGTCGCCCGGATATCATTTCGAGACCTGACTCTGCCACGATTTTTAAGGTTGCAGGATCGGTGCCTTCTTGCAGTTCGGCTTGAAGTTGCAGTCGTTGGCTGGCAAGCAAGGTAATGCGAGGATTGAGCAAGCTGTAGCGTTGAGGTTGCTGTCTGGTGCTGTTTTGTCCTAGAGCGCCGACACCAAAAGCGGTGAGCCGCTTGAGAATAGTGGGCGATCGCAATGCCCGGTTTAGATCTGCCTGCGTGAGGACAAGTCGCACCCCGGATCGGAGCGGTTCTTTCAGTCGTGGTTTACCGCGTCGTAGGCGGCGAGCATCCAACTGAATGGGATCGGTTTCTAGTTCCAACGCTTCTAAGCGAATGTCGTCAGCAGGAAACAGCCCACGTCCCGCAATGCGCACACGATCGACCTTGCCCTGCACAAGCTGATAACTCGGTGCATTGTCAACGCGAACTTCCAGTTGTTCCACCGCTTTGAACTGTTTCCGAATCGCATCTTGAGCGACACGATCGACCACAAAGCCTGCTGGCGAAACCAGCGTGATCAGGCTAGAGAGAAAGATGGTTAGAAATTCCAAGGGTTAGTCCTTCTCTGTAAGCCACTGCTTTAAAGTTGCGACAACCTCTGCCATCGGGATCTCCTGAGAGTCTTTGGTCGCTCGTTTCACCACTTCGACCTTGCCCTGTTGCAGTGATCGCCCCGTCACAATGCGATAGGGAATGCCAATTAACTCAGCGTCTTTGAACTTCACGCCAGCCCGTTCGTTGCGATCGTCCAGTAAGGTTTCAACCCCGGCAGCGTTCAGTGCCGCATAAAGCGTCTCGGCAGCGCCCACTTGCTCAGCTTTGGCAATATCGGGGATGACCACGATCGCGTGATAGGGCGCGATCGCCGTTGTCCATACAATGCCGTTTTTGTCGTAGGATTGCTCGACAGCTGCTTGCGCCAGACGCGATACTCCAACGCCATAACAACCCATGACCAGAGGCTTTTCTTCGCCCTGTTCGTTGGTGTAGGTGGCTCCCAGCGCTTGAGAATACTTTGTGCCCAGTTGGAAAATGTGCCCAATTTCAATACCTCTGGCGGTTTTGAGGGTTTGGGTGGGGTCGTGGAAGGCACGATCGCCCGCGATCGCCTTTCGCACATCCACCGCGAGTTTGGGCAACTCAAATTCTTTGCCCCAATTAGCACCAACGACGTGATAACCCAATTCGTTAGAGCCTGTCACAAAGTGCATCAGGTCAACGGCTGTTTTGTCCACCAAACGTAAGAATTTGGGTGCAACAGGATTCACGGCGATCGCGCCTGCTGGCATAGGTTTTGGCGGTTTGATGTAGCTGTCTTCCAAATTGGGGGCAATGTAACCCAGAGGAAGCGGTTTGGCGGCCCATTTTTCTTGAGCCTCGGCATCCGGCACGGTTAAAGAAAGAACCGTCTTACCACCATACTGGTCTGCCAGTTTCGTCAATTCGTTTTGCAGCTTCACCTCATTAACATCCTGATCGCCGCGAATGCTCACCAGCACAAGAGCAACTCTGCCGCTGTCAAAAACGGCTTGATAAAGGACATTTTTGACGATCGCGGTAGGCGAACATTTCAGTAACTGCGCAATTTTGGTGATCGTCTCCGTACCAGGAGTTTCGACCTTCTCGTAAGCTTTGAAGGGAGAAGCTTCTGCGTCAGGGGGAGAAGAAACAGCTTTCTCTACGTTTGCAGAATACTTACCGTCTTCGGTGTAAAGCACCTCATCTTCTCCGGCCTCTGCCAGCACCATGAATTCTTGCGAACCAGAGCCTCCGATCGCGCCTGAATCGGCATCTACCGCTCGAAACGCTAAGCCACAGCGCCGCAAGATATTGCAGTAGGCGGTGTGCATCTTGTCGTATTGCTGCTTCAGCCCTGTTTCATCGGCATCAAAGGAATAGGCATCCTTCATGATAAATTCGCGTCCGCGCATGAGGCCAAAGCGGGGGCGAATTTCATCCCGAAACTTGGTTTGAATCTGGTACAAATTGAGCGGCAGTTGGCGGTAGGAGCGGATCATGTCACGGGCGATCGTGGTAACCACTTCTTCATGGGTTGGCCCCAAACCCATCTCGCGCTGCTGGCGATCAACCAGCGAAAACATAATGCCTTCCGCCTTTGTATAAGTGTCCCACCGTCCCGATTCGCGCCATAGTTCGGCAGGCTGAAGCTGTGGCAACAGGCATTCTTGTGCACCCGCTGCATTCATCTCTTCGCGGACAATTTGCGATACCTTTTGTAAGACCCGCCACATCAACGGCAAATAGGCATACACACCACCTGCAATGCGCCGAATATAACCCGCTCGCAGCAGTAACTTATGGCTGGGAATCTCCGCCTCTGCTGGATCTTCTCGAAGCGTGACAAACAGCATTTGAGACAGTCGCATTGCCCAGTTCCTTTTCAGACTCAATCATCCTCTCAGTCTAAAACATCCCTGTACGCGCCAAAGACAAAATTCGGGTACAACCTGCTTGCCAGCAAAACCGAAACCAATTTTCGTATGAGCCAACCAGAGCCATATAACGCTGAGGGTTTCTAGTTCTTTTCATTTTTATATCGAAAATACCGAAATTGGGTGATCTCAGAATGTATTGCTACTTAAGCAAATCTGGGTCTTTGACACGCTTTTCTAGCCGCAACGACACCGTTGCATTCGGTTGTAACCCAACCCATGCGCAAGACGATCGCGCATTCATCAAGTTTCTAGATTCCTATTCCTAAAAGCACTGTTTTCAGGGTCTCTACCACCTTTGCTGTGATTTTGGATGAGGTAAATGAATCTATTTAATCCGCTCGCGGAGCAGACCATGCACCGTGTCCGATTGCTGTTGGCAATTTGCTGGCTGCTGCTCATTGCATCTCTCTTTTACGACCCGCTTTCGCCGTGGTTGACCGACTCAAAGAATACGCCGAGTCCCTTTCACATTGATGCAAGTCTCTGCGTGATGTTGCAAGGGCATTGTGTAGCTGCTGAACCTTATGCACTCGGTGCACCCATCTTTTGGGGACTCGTGATACCAGCGTCGATCGTGATCCTGCTGGTAGGTGGGCACGAAGCTTGGCGGCGCGTTTGTCCGCTTTCCTTTTTGTCTCAGCTACCGCGCGCGTTGGGGTGGCAACGTCAGGTCAAGCGGGTCGATCCAAAAACTAACAAGACTCGTCTAGAGGTTGCCAAAATCAAGCCCGATTCCTGGTTGGGGCGCAATCACTCCTATTTACAGTTTGGCTTGTTCTACCTGGGGCTGTGCAGTCGGTTACTTTTTATGGATGCCAATCGAGTGGCGCTGGGGCTTTGGCTCCTTGGCACGATCGCCGCTGCAATGACAGTGGGCTACCTGTATGGCGGCAAAACCTGGTGCCACTATTTCTGCCCGATGGCTCCGGTGCAGCAGATTTATGCAGAGCCAGGAGGGTTGTTGACGAGTAAAGCGCATACGAGCGATCGCAAAATCACTCAATCCATGTGTCGCACCACAGAAGCAGGCAAAGAAAAAACCGCATGTGTGGCGTGCAAAAGTAGCTGCATGGATATTGATGCTGAACGAGGCTATTGGGAACGGATCACGCAACCAGAGCAAAAATTTCTTTACTACAGCTATGCCGGACTTGTAGTGGGCTTTTTTCTAGACTATGAACTGTTTGCAGGCAACTGGGACTTTTACTTCTCTGGTGCCTGGGCACGTCGCAGCAATGAGCAACTGAGCGATTTACTGCACTCTGGCTTTTACCTCTTTGACCAGGCCATCCCCATCCCAAAGCTCATTGCTGTACCTGTCGTCCTGGCGCTGTTCAGCATCGGTGGTTATGTGATGGGACGCTGCTTAGAAAAAGCATACAAGACCTATCTCAAGCAAAAGCACGCCGCACTTAGCCCTGAAGTCGTACAGCATCGCTTGTTCACTGTTTGCACCGTGAGCATTTTCAACTACTTCTTTGTGTTTGCGGGTCGTCCGTTGCTTAATCACTTGCCGCTTTGGGTTCAATGGTTGTGGAATGCTGCCATTCTTTTGGTCAGCGCACTATGGTTTTATCACACCTGGCAACGTAGCCCCGAAGTGTATGCCAGGGAGAAATTAGCCATGCAGTTCCATCGACAGCTACTCAAGCGCAATCTCAATATCTCTGAACTGTTGCGGGGGCGTGAGGTCAAGCATTTGAAAACGGATGAAATTTACACTCTGGCAGAAGCACTGCCTGGGTTTAAGCAAGATAAGGGACTGCAAGCCTACCGCGCTTTGCTTCAGGAATTACTCGAAGAAACCAATGTCACGTCTAGCAGTCAGTTGAAGTTGGTACAACTGGCACTCTATCGCAAGATGTTGGAAACGCTGGTATGGACTCAAGTCGATACTTCGGATGAATCCGTTGAGAAGGCATTGCTGGTCGTCGAAACGATGATCCAGGAGCAAAAATTGGAGCTAACCATGCCTGCAAAGCCCAGTCTCAAACGCATCAGATTGATGCCAATGCCACCAGAATCATTGCCACCCGCCTGGTCATCTTCTCGGTCAATGGTCAGGTAGAGGGAACAAAGCGCTTACGCAATGATTCAGCACGACGGCTAGCTGTGGCATTTTTGGGCTCAATAGCTAGCACTTGCTCGTATACTTCCAACGCTTGGGCTGTTAGCTGTTTACGTTCGTAGGCGTGCCCAATATTGTTTAAGGCCGTAACGTATCCTGGTTCGACTTTAAGAGCCTCTTTGTACTGCCGAATCGCCAAATCATACTGCTCTTGAGAGAAGTAGGCAAAGCCGAGCGCATTGTAGACTGCTGCGCTTTCGGCTTCTTGAAGGTCTTCTGCCTTCAGCGCTTTCTGAAACAGCGTGACCGCTTGGGCATAAATTTTCTTATCTAGATAGATGCTGCCAAGCTCGTAGTATTCTTGAGCCGTTCCCGCTTCCTTAGACAATTTTGATTGAAGCTTATCAAGCACAACTTCAACCTTACGCGTTTTCCAAATTTGCCTGACGACTGCCCATCCCGCGATCGACAGCAGCACCAGCAACAAAGAAACATAAACGATCGGAAATGATGTGTTCATATCGAATGTCAGTTCGCCCGCGTAACTGTCAAAATCGGCTCTACGTCAACTTTACCGCAAAATGGCAGGAGGTATGAACGGTTGCTGCATCCAGAATCTTCTGGTCACGTCCAGCAAGGGCGCAATCAATTTCTGCTAAGGCAATCCCCAATAAGTCGCGCGTTCTTGCAGCCAGCCTTCGGCAATCCAACGGGCAATAATTTGATTAATGCGAGTGTGAAGGTCGGTGTACTGCAAGCCCTTTGGCATCACAATGCATAAAGGCTCTGCTGAAAGGGTTGGAGTCAGCAAGCGGTAGGAGGGAAACTCGTGCACCCAGCCTGCTAGTACGGTGGCATCCCCAGCAAAGGCGATCGCATCTCCCTTCTCAAGTAAGGCATGTGCCGCTTCATAGGAAGCCACGCTGATCAAATTAGCGTCCGGCAACCGATAGCGAAGGGTCGCGATCGCGCTAGACCCATCTAGCACTGCAATAGAGCCTTTGCCGATATCGGCTAACCGCTGCACCGACGTATCGCGTGTAATCAAAGCAGTTCCGTCTAAATAGTAAGGCACACTTAAGCTGACAAGTCGCGCACGCAAAGGGGTTCCAGTGACGTGGGCGATCGCAATGTCTGCTTTGCCGTCAATCACAGCCGTGAGACGATCCTGATTGACGACCGATTGCCATTCAACCGCATCTTTGCGTCCCAACAGTTCCTGCGCTAACCGTTGAGCAATCTCAATCTCTAACCCCTGAAGCTGACCGTCTGCACCACGAAAACCCAACGGACGCACGTCATTTTTCACTGCCACAATTAAACGTCCGCGCTGCTGGATCGTTTGTAAATCTGCCGCTGCAAGAGATGGGAGCACCGAAACCAGTGCCCCCATGAAACTAAACCCCAAAACAGTGCTAAGCAACGTCGCGGCTTTAACTACCATGCCAAGCGGCAAAACTCACGGTTAAGCTGACTTTTTAACAGCTGTGCTGACCACTTCCATCACCTTGCTGAAGCCAGCCGGATCCAGAATTGCCATTTGTGACAGCATTTTGCGGTTAATTTGAACGTTGGCCTTTTTCAAGCTACCCATAAACTGGCTGTAGCTCAACCCGTGCTGACGGGCAGCTGCATTAATGCGTGTAATCCAAAGGCGACGAAAGTCACGCTTCCGCTTGCGACGATCGCGATAGGCATTCCGCAATGCCTTCATTACCTGCTGGTTTGCTGTGCGAAAAAGGCTAGAGTGAGACCCCCGAAACCCTTTTGCCAGCTTCAGAATTTTTTTGCGGCGCTTACGAGCGACATTACCGCGCTTTACCCGTGTCATCGTTACAAGTTCCTTGAGGTTCTAAACACACTGTCTGGTTAGTTTTGAGTTTTGAGTTTTGAGTGATGCATCCAACTCAACACTTAAAACTTAGAACTCCTAACTCTATAGATATGGGAGCATCAAATGGACGTTTGCTTCATCCCGTTCATTCACCACTGCCATACCGGCAAGCCGTCGCTTACGTGAAGCGCTCTTATGCTCAAGTAGGTGGCTCCTAAACGCTTTGCGGCGCAAAATTTTTCCACTTCCACTCGCTCTTAGGCGTTTTGCAGCAGCTTTGCGAGTCTTTAGCTTTGGCATAGGTCGCTTTTATTAACACAGTCTCCCATCATACTACTGAGAGGCTAAAACCCGCAAGGTATTGTCGCTTCCTGCGCTCTATGTTACGAGCACTGGAGATGACGCAACATAGGGGAAAGGCGTGCTTACAATGTCGAGCATTCATTCTCAGGTTTCTCAGTCAGTCTGTGTACCAGACATAGTCAGCGACGGGACGATCGCCCAGACTATCTGGCTCCTTAACGTTGAGCAAAAGGGAGGTTTGGGTAAACGATCGGCGCAATCGTGCCCCTTGCACGCGTCGGGCAACCCGTGCTGGAATACCGTCTCCATACAAAATATGTCCTTGCCCGACCAGAACGACAACCAGCATTTTGGGCCGTTGCTGTAGCGTTTGAGCGATACGTTCAGCCATCGTTTCATCCCATAAGACCTGGGCTTGAAAGAACCGCTCAACGTTGATACTGGTACCTTGCCCGTGATGGCTTTCAGCGTAGGTTTTTTGGAGACGATCGCGGTATGCATCTGGCCCAAGGACGATCGCAGATAGCGGCGGAATAAAGCGTCGATCTGCCAGCGTCAGGCTTTCCAATCCAGTGCGAGCGGTTTTTCGGGTGACTTCAGTTGGCGTGTTAAGGGCAATGACAGGCAGTTTATTTGCTTTAGCAAACTGGAGGATTGGCGCGTAGAATTCCCAGTTATACCCCCAGCGTTTGGCGTACTGAGTCTGGTCTTGTAGCTCAGCTTCGGTCAACACACCCGCTAAATAGCGATCGAGCACCGACTGATAGGGACGTTGAAACATTTCCATGCCGATCGTTAGCGTTGGACGCAAGCGATGCAATGCCTGAATCATTTCAAGCTGTGCCTGATGGTCGTCAGGGCGATCGTGGGTTTCGCCTAAATAGATGACATCCGCTTGTGCCAATTTGGGTAGCACTGATGTCAAGGGTTCGTGCTGTCGGCGTTGAAGATTAAAGACTGATGTCTTTAGCTTCCCTCCAGAATCAGGCGAAGCCGCACTGGTTGACACAGCGCAAAGTAAAAAGAGGCCCAGCACCCAGGTACACAATCGAGTCATTTGGCTAGCTGTCATAGAGCATGATGGCAACACGGCTACAGAGGTTTATCCGAAAATTCGCAGCTAGTTCTCAGTGCTTAGACACTTCTTGTCGGTCAAGGTGCTCAACACCTCAATCGGAACGAGACCTTTTAAGACACCACAGAGGCGACAGGCAACCAGTGATTGAAGTCATTTTCTAAGCAAAAATACTGGCTGATGGCAGATGGAACCGCTCAGTATAAGTCGTTTGCCCCCCTTACCTCGACCTCAAGTCACAATTAGCGACAAAAAGCAACCGGGTAATGTATCAAGAAACTTGAATTAAAAGTTAATTCTTGTAAAGAAGCCGTTGTTTTTTGATGTGTTAGTACAGCATACTTAACCTCAAGTCGGAGTAAGACTTAGCCATGCCCCTGAAAGAGTCAACTCCTTCCTGGAAGGGTCACACAACGCTACGTTGGCTATCCTCATCCTAAGAGGAGACTCAAGCCTAAAAGCTGTGCAAGCAAAAGTAGTCTGAGCAAAGAGTGAACAGGTGACGTTCAGAGCTTTTTCTTAGGGAAGAACCTCTAACATGTCGGTGAATGGCTCGCGCGCAGTAAGTTGTTCGCTTTCGCAGGTAATGTCTGCTTAAAAGAAGACTTAACCACGCCCCTGGAGAGAGTCTTTTGCTAATGTGCCTTTTTCGCCATTAGCTGGTTTCATTTGACACATTTGGATAACAAAATGGCTTTCTCAGTTGAACCGACTGCGACTAGTTTTCAGCGTCCTAGCACAGCAATTTCTTTGGCATCAAGGATGGCAAAAGTTCCTCCAGCAAAAGTGTCCTCTCTGGCAGCCTTGTGGGCAAAGAACTACATCATCTCAGTGACAACACGGGATGAAGCAGAACGGTTACGTAAAAGCGCTGATTTAGCAGAGATTGCATCGCAGGAAGGCCGTGTCCGCACGGCAAAACATCTGAAACAAACGTTGAAATTAGCTAGCGCTCAGGCGTGGTCGTCAACTGAAACTCTTTTATCAGAAGAAGTCCGTCGGCACGGTATCGACCTCAACATCATTAATCCCTGGCAAATTGCGGCTGATTCTCATGCGCTCTTTGAGAAAGCACTCGATGCCTATGGCGATCGCGTGACGCCTCGGCGACTCTCAGTGCTAGTGGGTGGAGAATTTGGGCGTGTGCGGCAGAAATATACGGCTGATGATCCACGCGCGATCGGTTTTGTGAGTATGCAGTTTCACTACACGGGGCAAGCGCTGCTTGAAAGCCTTTCTTCCGCAGAACGACTCCTGCTTGAACCGTATTTCAAGGTCATGGATGACCATCTTTACATGCCCCTCCGAGCGGCTTATGAAGCGGCTGCCAACCATCCACCGCACTCCCTAGCCCTCCGAGCCGTACAGAATTTATTGCCTATTAGCACTCGCATCGCCCAAGAGGTTTGTAAGCAGATCTGTCGGCAGCACCCCAGCTACGAAACTTACAGTGGGTCACTCAGCACATCCCAGGTGAGAACGTCAAGCATCCGCGATGTGGAAATGTTTCAGGTTTATCTATGTCTGTGCATTCTAGAAGACAGCATTCAGTCTGTACAGCGAGAACTGTTTCCCCTATGTGCCATGCTGTATCCTCGCTTAAACGTAAGCTGGCGCTTGGTACAGGAGATGCTACAAGCGATCGGCTGGGAAATGCACGATCGGCTCTCACCCAATGACGTAGCTGTTTTTCTACCTTACCTGGGCGCATTGAATGAAATGTTCTCAAATGAGGTGTTTCAGAGCGCTTAGGAACCATTTTTAGTTTTTAGTTGCTAGTGATGTTACCGGGTGTATTAGGTACAACCGTAAAGCACCCTACTTTGTTGAATATACGAGTGTTGGTGTATGAGTCGCTTCAGCGTTTTTGGATAACTTGGAAGATTTCTAGAAAACAAAACACCATAAGAGCGAGTTTGGGCATCACGTGCACGGCTGTAGCTCAAGCTTTTGGTTAAAACCTGCCCCTACCTATTGGTATGTTCTTTCTTGGCAAGCTCCTTGGATGCTAAAAACGCAGTCTGCCTTCGGTGAGTAGCTTGAAACCAGAAACCAAAGCCGCAAAGGCAATCATAAAGTTCCAAAGGCTTGTGGGTCTTAGCATCACGCCGCCGCTGAGAAAAACGAGGACAATCCCCAAGATGAGCAAAATCCAGCCAAAGCTGCCTGTTTGACGGCGGAAAAACAGGAGCAAGGTTACGCCGCCCATAATGGCTAGAATGGAACCGAATGCTGGCAGGTTGCGCCAAAAGTAGGGAGAATAGGCCGTCGAAAAGATAATATTTTGACCAAGGAAATACATACCTGCCACCAGCAGCAGAATGCCAAACAGTTGACTCATGGGTTTTAGCGTTGTCCTACGTGTGTTCAATTATTCCCTACATAAGTTAAAGATCATCGTAGAACGGCTCCATTCCGGATGTTCCTTCAGTCTTCTTCAGGAAGCGACAGGGCAAGTTGGTAGATTTGGCGGCGGGGCAGGGCAGTCTGTTGTGCGAGTTGACGGCTGGCCTCTGAGCGCGAAAGCCCCTGCTTCAATAGGGATTGCAGCTCTGTTTTCAGTGCGGCTTCCGATAAAACAGGCGGCGTGCCTTCAGCCCCAGCAACGACGATCGTAAATTCCCCCTGAGGTTCGTGGGTGCTGTAGTAGTTGATCGCGGCTGTAACCGTGCCTCGCCAGATCTCCTCATACCGTTTGGTTAACTCGCGCGCCAGTGCAATTTGACGGTCTGCACCCAGAATTAGGAAGTCTTGTAGCGTTTGCCTCAAGCGATGAGGTGCTTCATAAAAAACTAGTGTACGTGACTCTGTTTGCAAAACTTCTAAAGAAGCACGACGCGCGGAAGCTTTGGCAGGCAAAAACCCCTCAAACAGAAAGCGATCGCAGGGTAAACCGGAAGACACAAGAGCGGCGATCGCAGCACTGGCACCCGGAATCGGCACCACAAGAATGTTTGCTTCAGCGCATGCTTTCACCAGTTCATACCCTGGATCAGAAATACCCGGCATGCCAGCATCCGTGACGAGGGCGATACTTTTTCCCTGCTGCAACCGTTCTAAAAGTTCTGGTGTACGAATGTGACGATTGTGATCGTGATAGCTAATTTGCGGTGTAACAATCTGAAAATGGTGGAGGAGCTTACCTGTATGACGCGTATCTTCTGCCGCAATTAAATCCACCGTCTGCAATGTTCGCACAGCCCGGAAGGTCATGTCTTCGAGATTGCCGATCGGGGTGCCGACGAGATAGAGCGTTCCTGGCATGAGAAGAGAGGAGTGAGGAGAGTCTTGCGTTCTGAGTTTTGAGGTCAGCTTTTAGCCTTACTAACAACCAACAACTAACAACTGCCCCCAATGCCTCATCGTGGACTTTTTGTCGGGTTAGTGACGCTGGATCTGGTTTACCGGGTCGATCGTCCGCCTACTGATAACCAAAAGATTGTTGCTTCTGACTACACCGTAGCAGCCGGTGGGCCAGCAACGAATGCCGCCGTTGCGTTTAGCTATCTGGGCAATGAGGCGATCGTGGTTGGAGTCGTTGGTGCCCACCCCATGACGCAGTTAATTTTGACCGATCTGCAACAGTGCAGGGTGGCACTGGCAGATCTCGCTCCGACTCGCTCCGATTCACCACCCGTTTCTTCCATTATGGTGACGGAGAAGACGGGAGAGCGAGCCGTTGTCTCTATCAACGCTGTGAAAACGCAAGCGATCGCCAACAGCATTCCTACTGATAGCCTACAGAATATCGCAGTCGTTCTAATTGATGGGCATCAGATGGAGATTGGGCAGGCGATCGCAGCGCAGGCACAAGCACAAGCCATTCCCGTTGTGGTTGACGGTGGCAGTTGGAAACCCGGCTTTGAAACAGTGCTACCGCTTGCCGATTACGTTATCTGCTCTGCTAATTTTTACCCGCCCAACTGCCAAACGGCTGGAGATGTCATAGCGTATCTATTAGCATTAGATGTGCCCCATATCGCCATTACGCGGGGACAACGACCAATTTTGTACTGGACAGCAACGCAGTCAGAACAGCTTGATGTACCCGTTGTGCAGGCGATCGATACCTTAGGGGCAGGTGATTTTTTTCACGGTGCATTCTGTCACGCCATTTTGCAGGAAGATTTTAAAGACGCTTTAGCGATCGCGGCCCGCGTCGCGGCCCAATCGTGCCAATACTTCGGCACACGTCGCTGGATGGAAGAAAGTTTTGAGTTTTGAGCGATTAGCGCTCAGCCATTAGCTTTCAACGCTCAACTGTCCCGCTTGCTTCTCACAACTAACAACCCTAGCGAAGCCATGTCGAAGGCTTTACAACTTCTTTTCCCTTCTGCCCTTTGCCTTCTGCCTTTTACCCTCTTAGAGAATTCAAATTTGAACCACCTACACGCTACAGAGTTACAAGAACTGCTGACGATCGCACGCAGCATTGGGTGGGGTGCTGCGGACATCCTGCTCAACGTCCAACTGGCAGATTTAGCAATTCAAGATGCGACGGGTGAACCGATTACGGCTGCGGATACGGCTGTTGATGACTATATTCTCAATAATCTGCATGCCAGCTTGGGGCGCAACGAGTTTGCCTATCTGACCGAAGAAACCTACAAAGCTCAGCCCAGCCACGAACGCTTAGGAAAGCCGTTGGTTTGGGTAATTGACCCACTTGACGGCACAAAAGATTTTATCCAGGGCACCGGAGAATATGCGGTGCATATCGCACTGCTGGAAAACGATCGCCCCGTTTTAGCCGTTGTTGTTTGTCCGGCAACCTCAACGCTTTACTTTGCCACTTTGGGCAATGGTACCTTTGTCGAGCGATGGCATGAAACACCCGTTCCCATTCGTGTTTCCCAACGAAGCCATGTGGAAGAATTGACGATCGTCGCCAGCCGCAGTCATCGCAATCAGCGGCTTAACCAACTCATGCAGCAATTTCCTGTGCAGAAGCAGCGATCAGTCGGTAGCGTTGGTGGCAAGATCGCTACGATTCTGCAACAACAGGCGGATGTCTATGTCTCGCTTTCCGGCAGTTCTGCACCCAAAGATTGGGATTTGGCGGCACCAGAGTTGGTGCTAACGGAAGCTGGTGGCCGTTTGACCCACTTTGACGGTACACCCTTGCGTTACAACCAGGAAGACGTGAGCCAATGGGGCGGTTTACTTGCCAGCAATGGGCAGTGCCATAATTTCTTATGTGCTGAAGCAACCAAACTTTTGGCAGAGATCGACGCATCATAATCCATTCAACCGTCCCCGTCGATTAGCAGCACATTCAGTTCTTCTACTGACCGCTGACCGCTAACCGCCAGTCCCACTGGTTCTATGCTTCCCGATAAGCAATCACCGCATAAAACGGATCGCCCCCACCCATCCCTAGAAGCTGCATGAAGCCAAGGACTTGTGACTGCCGCGCAATCACTTCTGGTGGAGTAAAGCCTGGAACTGAAGCAAAATACCCTTCTACCAGCTCAACCCGATCGCCCTCAGAGCCATCTCGCCATGCCTGAATCGCTTTCTGATAGAACATCCGGTTTGAGAAACTGATAATGGTTACACCACCAGGCTTCAGTACGCGATGAATTTCGCTGAAAATTGCTTCGGGGTACTGAATATACTGCACAGAAACCGTATTCAGCACCGCGTCGAACGACTGATCTTCCAACGGCAGCTTTGGTTCCTGGTTCAAATTCTGCACAAAGTAGTGGTCTAACCGTGGGTTACGCGCCAACTCCTCGCCATTCAAGCCATGCCCTTCAACGTGAGCAAACGCGATCGCCTCTGGCAGGTGTGACACCCAACTGCTCATCAGATCCAGAATGCGCGTGTTTGGCTGTAACCGTTCCTGGTAAAGATCCGTAAGCTGCTGAATGAAGCCTTCATCGACATGGGTGACGAAGCGCGGTTGATCATAAAAGGAGCTATCATTCGTTTCATCAAGTTTGGTGCGCTGGTCGGGGCGTAACAGCATAGCGTTTTATAGCCTTCAGAAGCTTCGGTTGACACATGAAGGTATGTTAACAAAGCCCAGTCCCCAATCTTCTCTCAAGGAAGTTGGAGATGCTAAAGACCGTACTTCTGGCTCAAGCCAGGTTCACTCAGACCAGCGCATCATTAGCGCGCTGTGCCGTTTTACTCGATCGGCGTTTGTGCAGTGGTTTGATGCTGCTTACGCATGGTTTCTAGCTGCTGCTGCTGCTTAGCCGTTAGCGTCGCTTTGATCTGCTGATTTGACTTTTGTACGATCGCCGCGATTTTTTGCTTTTGATCAGCACTCAAATTCAACGTTTGCAGGGCCGCGCCCAACTTTGTGCCAGATTTTAGCGCCTGTACCAGCTTCTTGCGTTGAGTTTCGGTCAAGACTTTAGCAATGTCCTGGTTTCTGGTTTTGCGGAGTGTTCGGATTTTCTGCCTGGCTCAATAGGTGTTGCGGGGAGGTAAAACGAGGAAGCATAGACTAAGATGCT